>JBOGFV010000183.1:0-7601 GCA_050743525.1 Acidimicrobiales bacterium | reverse complement strand
GTTGAACGGCGCGTTGGCGCTGGCCCGTCGTGCCTGACGCGATCTCGCTCCGGGACCGGGTGCCGCCGCCGGTGAGGACCCGCCTCTCGATGGCGGCGCTGGTGATCGTCGCGGCGGTGACGCTGGTGATCGGGAGCGGGGTCGGCCGTTCGGCGCCGCCCTCGCTTGCGTCCCGGGCCGCCGCGCTCGAGGGCCACATCAGGTGCCCGAGCTGCGAGGACCTCTCGGTGGCCCAGTCCGAGGCGTCGAGCGCCATCAGCGCCCGGCGCCAGATCGTGGCGATGCTGAGCACCGGGTCGACCGACGCGCAGATCGAGGCGTCGTTCGTCGCCCGCTACGGGCCCTCGATCCTGCTCGAGCCGGCATCGTCGGGGCTGGGCGTGCTGGTCTGGCTGCTGCCCCTGGTCGCGGTCGTCCTGGCCTTGGGCGCGTTGGCCGCCCTGTTCTGGCGCCGCCAACGGGAGCTGCAGCGGCTGCGGGCCGGGCCGTGAGCCCGTCGCGGCCGAGCATCACCGAGCCAAAGACCGGCTCCGGTCCCGATGCGGACCGGCGTTGGCGTCTCGAGGACCAGCGAGAGTTCTTGGTCCGCTCGCTGCAGGATCTGCGGACCGAGCGCGAGGCCGGCGACATCGGGGTCGAGGACTTCGAGGCGCTGGTCGCCCGCGACGAGGGGCGGCTCGCCGCGGTCGACGCTGAGCTCGGAGAGCTCGAAGAGGCCGAGCGCCTGGCGGCCCCCGCCAACGAGGCGAAGCCCGGCTCGGCCAGGGCCCGCCGCCGCCGGGCCTGGCTCGCGATCGTCGCCGTGGTCGCGCTGACCGCCGGGACGACGCTGCTCGTCATTCGGCTGGCCTCGCCCAGGCTGCCCGGTCAGCCCGACACCGGGTCGACGCCGCAGACCATCCCGACCCAGCTGGCCGAGGCGGCCACGCTCGTCGACGAAGGGACCAAGGCGTCACTCACCGAGGCGCTGGCCCTCTACCGCCAGGTCCTGAAGGAGGACCCCAACCAGCCCCAAGCCCTCGACGAGACCGGCTACCTCGAATGGGAGGCCGGGTTCTCGGCGCACGACGGCTCGCTGGAGGCCCGGGGCAGGACGCTGGTGGAGCGATCGCTCAAGGTCGAGCCGGACGACTACGCGGCCCACCTGTTCCTCGGCACCATCGACCTCGAACAGGACCACGACCCCGCCGCCGCGGTGGCGCAGTACCGAAGGTTCCTCGCCGAGCGCCCGCCCAAGGCCCGGGTCGACGCGGCAGCGGCGCTGGTCCGCCGGGCCTTCACGGAGGCCGACCAACCGGTGCCAGCCGCGGTGTCGACCGGCTGAAGCCCCTCAGCCGCGGGTGGTCGCGGGATCCTCCAGAAACGGGGACAGCCCGGTCGAGGCGAGGATGCCGCAGATCGCGCCGGGCACGCACCGGATGACGAGGTGGCCGCCCCGCTCCCGCACGAAGTGGGCAACCTGGGCGATTGCGTGGCAGCCCACGTGATCGATCACGTCGACCCCACGGACGTCCATGACGGCTTGGTCGTACGGGGTGCACTGCAGCTGCTCGAACTGTGCCGCCAGCGCGGGAACCGAGCTGGCGTCGAGGGTGCCGCGGATCTCGAGGGTCAGCACGTCGTCTTCGGTCCGCAGCTCAACCTGGCACACGGGGAACGGCCGCTCCTCGAGCGACATCGGTTCGAATTGGGACACGGGTCTCGGCGGGGCTTGCAACGTGGACTCCTGCGTTTGGGGGGAGCACCGCTCCCAGCGGCCTCATACCCGTCCCAATCGATCGCCACACGAACCGGCCCGCGGGCCGCTCCGACCAGGGGCAAATGGCGCCGCCAATGGTTGGCCGGCGCCGCCCAGTTTGGTTCGCCCCTCAGCGAAGCGACCGCAGGCGCCCCACCACGTCGACGAAGGCGCTGGCGAAGGCCTCGATGTCGTCGGACGTCGTCGACCAGCCCACCGACAGGCGCAGCGACTTCTCCGGGTCGACGCCCATCGCGGCCAGCACCGGGGACGGCTCCAGGGCCTCCGACGAGCACGCCGAGCCCGAGTGCACCGCGATCCCGAGCCGGTCGAGGCCGATCACGACCGGCTCAGCTTCCACTCCCGCGACGCCGAGGCACACGAGGTTCGGGAGCCGCCCTTGTGGGTCGGGGTCACCGACCACCCCCACGCCGTCCACCGCCGTGGCGGCCTCGACCAGCCGGGCGACGTGACCGCGGGAGGCCAGGCCTTCTTCGGCGATGCGGCCGGGGGTGAGGACTTGGGCGAGGGCCCCGAAGCCCGCGATGGCCGGGGCGTTCTCGAAGCCGGCCCGGCGGGCCCGCTCCTGCTGGCCCCCGAGGAGCAGCGGGTCGAAGCGGGAGCCGGCCCGGACGACCAGGGCGCCCACCCCTGGCGGGCCACCGGCCTTGTGGGCGCTGACCGAGGTCAAGTCGGCGCCGAGCTCGCCGAGGTCGAGCGGGACCTGCCCGAGCGCCGCGCACGCGTCGACGTGGACGACGACCCCAGCGCCGCGGCAGATCTCGACGACCTCGGCGACCGGCTGCAGGGTCGCGACCTCATGATTGGCC
This sequence comes from Acidimicrobiales bacterium, assembly GCA_050743525.1. GTDB lineage: Bacteria > Actinomycetota > Acidimicrobiia > Acidimicrobiales > RAAP-2 > Palsa-461. The sequence continues at coordinate 5,033 of JBOGFV010000183.1, read as the reverse complement.
AGCTGACAGTGCACCAGCGCCGGCTTCGATGCCCCGCCCACGAGGTCGGCCACCGACCCCGGGTCGATCCGGCCCCGGGAATCGACGGCCAGCCCGAGGACCGGAGCTAGCCGAGCCGATGCGTCCCGGACGGCCGAGTGCTCGACGCCGGCGCAGCCGATCGGGGCGCCAGGCCGCGCGCGCGCCGCGCCGAACACCGCCGCGTTGATCGCCTCAGTGCCGCCCGAAGTGAGGATGACCTGGCGGGAGCGGACCCCGAGGTGCGCCGCGACCTTCTCGCGGTCGTCCTCGATCTGGGCCCGCACCACTCGGCCCTCGTCGTGGACGCGGCCAGGGTCGCCGACCAGATCGAGCGCCGCCACCATGGCGGCCCGGACCTCCGGGCGGACTGGCGAGGTCGACGCGTGGTCGAGGTAGTGGCGGGGCACCCTCAGGCGGTGGCGGCGCAGGTCTCGTCGCCGCGGGCCCGCGACGAGAGCACCACCGCCAGCCCGCCGACGCGGTCGCTGCACAGGCCGTCGAGCAGGCCCTTGACCATCCCGCGGTCCACCGCGCACAGCACCGGCGGGATCGACGACGCGTCACCGAACGGGCACTGCTCGGCCACCACCGCGGTGGCGGCCCCGTGGTCCTCGACGTGGGCGGCGAAGCCGTGGGCCGTGAGGGTCTCGGCGATGGTCCGCATGGCCGCCCGCACCGAGCGCTGGCCCTCGTCGGCCGTCATGCGGGCGGCCAGCATCCGGCCGTAGTCCTCGCCGACCGTGGCCGCCATTCGCTCGGCGTCCTCGGGGCCGAGCAGCTCGAGGGCCTCGCGCAGCAGGAGGACCAGCAGGTCGTCACGCTTGGAGGCCAGGCCACCGACCGGGTCGTCGTCGTCGACCGGCGAGAAGCGCTGGGCCGGCCGGCCGACGGCCTGGCCGTCCCGGCTCATCGTGACCTGGAGGTAGCCGCCGGCCACCAGCCGGTTGAGGTGGTGCCGGGCCACGTTGGGGTGGAGCGAGAAGGTTGCGGCCACCTCGGCGGCGCTGATCCCGGGGTGGGAGCGCACGTGCAGGAAGATCTCGCGTCGGGTCGGGTCCCCGAAGGCCCCGGTGACGGCGGCCACCATCGAGGCGAACCGGGCGTCGGCGGCGCTCTGCTCGACGTCGTCCGCCCCGGTGAGGTCCGCGGACGCAGCCACGGACTCAGAGTTCGAACCCGAACGCACGATCGGTAGTGTACCTGGGGGAACGAAATCGGCCGAGGCCGCCGTCGCCGACTCGGCCACCGATCGGGCCTCCGACCAGGGCCGGCCGGCCCCCCGTCCGCACGAAAGGCTCGCCCATGGGATCCGATGGCGCTCGACTCGGAGCGGCGCTCGGCGCCCTCGTCGAGCCCGTCACCGGGCTCCCGCTCGCCGAGCTCGGCATGGTCCGCTCGGTCCGGTCGCACCGCCACCGAGCCGACATCGAGATCGGCGTCCCGATCGAGAACTGGCCGGCCGCCGAGGAGCTCGCCGCACTGGTCCGCGACGTCGCCGGGTCGGATCCCGACGTCCGCGAGTCGAGCGTCGTGGTCACCGTCATGGACGAGACCGAGCGGATGGCGCTGCGCGGGGCCCTCCGGCGGCACATGGAGGGCGAGCCGGTCGACGACGGCCACGGCCACGGCGGCCCCCCCGGGCACGGGCACGACGGGCCGACGCCGCTGTTCCTCCAGCCCGAGTCAGCGACCCGCGTCATCGGCATCTCGTCGGGGAAGGGGGGAGTCGGCAAGTCCTCGGTCACGGTGAACCTGGCCGTTGCGATGGCGCGGCTCGGAAAGTCGGTTGCCATCCTCGACGCCGACGTCTACGGGTTCTCGGTCCCCAAGATGCTGGGCGGCCACACCGACCCGGTGATCCTCGGTGACTTGGTCATCCCGACCACCGTGCACGGCGTGCGGTGCCTCTCGATGGGCTACTTCGTCCCCGAGGACCAGCCCGTCATCTGGCGCGGACCGATGCTGCACAAGGCGATCGAGCAGTTCCTGGGGGACGCCTATTGGGGCGAGCCCGACTTCCTGCTCGTCGACACCCCGCCCGGCACCGGTGACGTGACCCTGTCGCTCGCCCAGGTGATGCCCCGGGCCGAGGTGATCGTGGTGACGACGCCGCAGGCGGCCGCGCAGCGGGTCGCCCAGCGGGCCGCCTTCGCGGCCCGCAAGCTCAAGCTGGCCGTGCGCGGGGTGGTTGAGAACATGAGCTGGTTCACCGGCGACGACGGGACCCGCTACGAGCTGTTCGGCCGGGGTGGCGGCGCCACGCTGGCCGGCGACCTCGGCGTGCCGCTGCTCGGCCAGATCCCCCTGGTCCCGGCCCTACGCGAAGGCGGCGACATCGGCGCCCCGATCACGGTCACCGACCCCGACGGCGAGGTCGCCGGGGGGTTCCACGCGCTGGCCGAGCGCCTCGTGGACCTCGGACCGGCCCGCGTCTACCGTCGGGAGCTCTCACTCCGCTAGCGCGTTCAGCTCGGGAGGTCGCATGCAGGAGTTCTCCGGGAAGGTGGCCGTCATCACCGGCGGGGCCAGCGGGATCGGCCTCGCCATGGCCAAGCGCTTCGCGTCCGAGGGCATGCGGATCGTGCTCGCCGACATCGAGGAGCCGGCGCTCGACAAGGCGGTCGGGGAGCTGGAAGCGGACGGCGCCGACGTGCTCGGTGTTCCGACCGACGTGGCCGACCACGGGGCCGTCGTCGCGCTCAAGGACCGGACCCTCGAGCACTTCGGCTCCGTGCACCTCGTCTGCAACAACGCCGGCGTCGTCGGCCGCTCGATCATCGAGAGCCCGATGGAGGTCTGGGAGTGGGTGCTCGGGGTCAACCTCATGGGCGTCGTCCACGGGTGCAACGTCTTCCTGCCCGTCCTCGTGGAGCAGGGTGAGGGCCACGTCGTCAACACGGGATCGGTCGCCGGCCTGCGCGGGAACGCGATCCTCGGCATCTACTGCACGACCAAGTTCGCGGTCGTCGGCCTGAGCGAGGCGCTGCACGAGGAGCTCGTCGCAGCCGGGAGCAACGTGAAGGTCTCGGTGCTGTGTCCCGGATTCGTCCAGACCCGCATCGCCCACTCCGAGCGCAACGCGCCGGCCCATCTCCGGGTCGAGGAGCCCGAAGGGGACGTCCTCGCCGGTGCCGTGATGACGATCGGGATCCCGCCGTCCGAGGTCGCCGACGCGGTATTCGACGCGGTCAGGGACGAGCGCCTCTACGTGCTCACCCACCTCGAGATGGCCCGCGGGTCCCTTGACCAGCGGCTCGAGCTCCTCTTCGGTCAGGGCAGCTGAGCCAGCGCGGCCCGACGAGCGGGCCGCGGTCCCACGGATTCAGCGCCATCACGAGCGAGGAGGGAGGCCTCGCCGTACGGTCAGCCGTCGATCGCCTTGGGCAGCTTGGACGGGTCCCAGCCCAGCAGGGCGACGGCCTGCCGGCAGGCGTATCGGTCGGTCATCCCGGCGACGTAGCCCACGGCGGCCCGCACCGCCCCGGGCTCCCCGGCGGTCAGGCCTCCCGAGTCGCGCACCGCCGGGATCGCGTTCGGCCGGTCGACGAAGTGCTCGACCAGGGCTCGAAGGACGCCCACCACCGCCTCGGCCTGGGCGACCGAGGCATCACGCAGATAGATGCGCTCGTAGTTGAGGGCCCGGAACCGCGACAGCGCCTCGGCGGTCGCCTCGTCCATCGAGACCCGGCCAGCGGAGAGCGTGGTCGCGACCAGGGCGTCGATGAAGCACCCGAGCTGCTCGCTCCGGCGCGTGCCGCAGCGCGCCGCCACGGACGGGTCGAGGAGATCGGGACCGACGATCCCGGTCCGCAGGGCGTCCTCCCAGTCGTGGCAGACATAGGCGATCCGATCGGCCCAGCTCACGACCTCGCCCTCACAGGTCGCGGGGGCGGGCCGCGACCAGCTGTGGTTGGCCACCCCGTCGAGGGTCTCGGCACAGAGGTTGAGCGGTGCCAGCGAGAACTCGGCCCCCCATCGGGCGTGGTCGAAGCCTCCGTCGAGATACGGGGCGAGCGCGTCCTCGCTGGCATGCCCCCCCGGACCGTGACCGCAGTCGTGGCCGAGCGCGATCGCCTCGGTCAGCGCCACATTGAGCCCGCAGGCTCTCGACACGCTCGTGGCGACCTGGGCGACCTCGAGCGCGTGGGTCAACCGGGTGCGCAGGTGATCGTCCGGGAAGATGAAGACCTGGGTCTTGCCGGCCAGCCGCCGGAAGGCGGCGGAGTGCAGGATGCGATCACGGTCGCGTTCGAAGCAGGTCCGGAACGGGTCGGGCTCCTCGTCGCGCCGCCGCCGCCCCGCAGCGTGAGCGCGGGCGGCGCCAGGGGCGAGGGTCGCGTGCTCGATCTGCTCGCGCCACTCCCGCTCGTGGCCCGTTGCCGCTGGCGGGCTCACAGCAGCGGCCGTGCCTAGGTGAGCGGAGGTGTCGGCGTGGGCGACCCGGGCTCCGTCGCCACCGTGGGGCGTCTCTTCGTCCACGGGCGGCACGAAGCCGGACATGGTCGAGGCCCACCGGACCGACCGCTCGTTCTGGCCGAGTTCTGCCATGGAGCCAGTTTGGCCGGGCGCGGTGACATCCGAGCGGGACGAACCGCATTCTGGAGTTCCTGGTCTCGCTCGCTAAGGTCGTGGCGGCCCAGCGGGCCTCGGCACCCAGAGAAGGAGCTCCCAGGTGGAAGTGCGGATCGGGATCATGCGGACCCCCAAGGAGCTCGAGATCGACCTGGGGGACGGCGCTGACCGGGACACCGTGATGAAGGAGATCGAGGCCTCCCTCGAGCGCGGCGGCGTCCTCTGGCTGACCGACCGGCGTGGTCGCCGGATCGCGGTGCCGACCGCCCAGGTAGCCTACGTCGAGATCGGCGCTCCCTCCAACGAGCGAAGGGTGGGTTTCGGCGCCCCCTGATCCGAGCACGATCGACGAGGCGTCGGCTGCCTCGACCCCGGCCGGGCTCGACCCGAGCGGGTTCTTCGGCCACGAGCTCCTCTTCGTCACCGGCAAAGGGGGGGTC
>JBOGFV010000182.1:0-6826 GCA_050743525.1 Acidimicrobiales bacterium | reverse complement strand
GGCAGGCAGTGCACGTCGGGCGCGTCGCCAAGCTCGTCCACGATCTCGAACGCGGCGGTCTTCTGGCCCTGCAGCCGATCCGGGTTGACCGAGTTGACCAGGGCCACCGGGTACTCGGCGGCCAGCTTCCTGGCCAGCTCCAGGCAGTCGTCGAACGAGCCGTCGACCTGCAGCAGCCTGGCCCCGTGCACCAGCGCCTGGGCCAGCTTGCCGATGGCGATCTTGCCGCGCGGCACGAGCACCGCGCAGGTGAGCCCGGCCCGGGCCGCGTAGGCGGCGGCGCTCGCGCTGGTGTTGCCGGTCGACGCGCATATCACCGCCTGGGCGCCGCTCCCGGCGGCCATGCTGATGGCCACCGTCATGCCGCGGTCCTTGAAGGAGCCGGTCGGGTTGGCCCCCTCGACCTTCAGATAGACCGTGGCCCCGACTCGCTCGGAGAGGCGGGGGGCCGGGATGAGCGGGGTGCCGCCCTCCATGAGGGTGACGACCGGGTCGGCCGGCTCGATGGGCAGGAACTGGCGGTACTCCTCGATGACCCCCCGCCAGCCCGCCACCTCAGGCTCCCGGGTTCGCGTCGGGCCCGATGACCCGGAGCACCGCCCCCATCCGGTCCACCACGCCGAGGTTGCGCAGCGCGGCCACGGTGGCGGCCATCGCGCCCTCCTTGGCCCGGTGAGTGAGGAAGATCAGCCGCGCCTCGTCACCCAGCCCCTTCTGCTCCATGAGCCGGATCGACACGTCGTGGTGTCCCATGGTGTCGGCGACCGCGGCGAGGACGCCAGGGCGATCGATCACGTCCATGCTGAGGTAGAAGGCGGACTCGAGTCGCTCCACCGGGACCACCTCCACCTTGGCCCGCACGGCCGGCGGGGTTGAGCCGCCCTGGCGGAGGTGGCGGGCCGCCACGATCAGGTCGCCCAGCACCGCGCTGGCCGCGGCGTCGCCACCAGCACCCCGGCCGTACAGCATCATCTCGCCGGCCCGCTCGCCTTCGATGAACACCGCGTTGAAGGCCCCGCCCACCGAAGCCAACGGGTGATCGGCCGGCACGAGGGCCGGATGGACCCGCACCGACACCGAGCGGCCTTCCACCCGTTCGGCGATGGCGAGCGGCTTGATGACGTAGCCGAGCTGGGTCGCAAAGCCGACGTCGGTGTCGGTGATCCCAGTGATGCCCTCGCAATGCACGTCGTCGATCGCTATGTCGGCGCCAAAGGCGAGGCTGGCCAGGATGGCCGCCTTGGCCGCGGCATCGGCTCCATCGACATCGGCGCTCGGATCGGCCTCGGCCAGCCCGAGTGACCGGGCTTCGGCGAGCGCCGCCTCGAAAGTGGCACCGTCGTGGGCCATGCGGCTCAGGATGAAGTTGGTGGTGCCGTTGACGATCCCCATCACCCGGGTGATGCGCTCGCCGGCCAAAGACTCCCGCAGGGGTCGGATGACCGGGATGGCGCTCGCCACCGCCGCCTCGTACAGCAGGTCCACGCCCTGGGCCGAGGCCAGGTCAGCCAGCTCGCCGCCGGCCCGGGCCAGCACCGCCTTGTTGCCGGTCACCACCGATCGCCCCGCCCGCAGGGCCGTCTCGATCAGCTGACGGGCCGGGTCGACGCCCCCGATCAGCTCGACGACGATGTCGACGCCATCCTGCTCGGCCAAACCTTTGGCGTCCTCGGTCAGCAGGTCATTGGGGAACCAGGGCTGCGAGGACCGGGCCGCGCCGAGGTCGCGCACCGCGATGCCGGCGATCTCCAGGCGGACCCCCGCCGACTGCTCGATCTCGTGGGCCCGGCCGGGGTCGGCCACCATCTCGACGAGGGCGGTGCCCACGTTCCCGCAGCCGAGCAGCGCGATCCGCACCGGTGCGGCGTTCTTCTTCGCGGCCGGGCTCACCCGATCACGCTACCGCCTGGGATCGCGGCCACCCCGAACCTCGCCGGTCGCGAGCAGGGCTTTTGTCAGGCGTCGAGCCGCAGGAGGTCCTCGACGGTCTCGCCGCGGACGACCACCCGGGCCTTCCCGTCGGCCACGAAGATCACCGGCGGGCGCGGCACCTTGTTGTAGTTGGAGGCCATCGAGTACCCGTAGGCGCCGGTGACCGGGGTGGCGAGGAGGTCGCCCACCGCGACGTCGGTCGGCAGGCGGGCGTCGGCCACGACCACGTCGCCGGTTTCGCAGTGCTTCCCCACGATGCGGACCGACCGTGGCCGCGCCGCTCCGGTCTCACGGGGCACGAAGGCCTCGTAGCCGCTGCCGTAGAGGACCGGCCGGGGGTTGTCGCTCATCCCGCCGTCGACCGCGACGTAGGTCCGGATCCCCGGAAGCTCCTTGATGGACCCGACGCGGTACAGCGTGATGGCGGCGCCCGCCACGATCGAGCGGCCCGGCTCCGCCGTGACCCGGGTCGCCTCGGGGAGGCCGACCTTGTGCAGCGCCTGGCGCGTTGCCGCGGCCCACTCGGTGATCGACGGGGCGCGCTCGCCGTTCAGGTACGCCACGCCGAGCCCGCCGCCCACGACCAACTCGGGGAGCCCGAGCGGCGCCGCGAACGCGCCGATGATCTCTCCGGCCTGCTCGAAGGACTCGACGTCGAAGACCTGGCTCCCGATGTGAGCGTGCACGCCGACCAGCTCGACACCGGCCAGCAGCTCCAGGGCCGCCACCGCCTGGGCGGCCGCGCCGGAGGCCACCGAGAACCCGAACTTGGTGTCCTCCTGACCGGTGCGGACGAACTCGTGGGTGTGGGCCTCAACCCCGGGGGTGACCCGCACCAGGACGGATGGCCGACCGGGTCCCTGGGGCCGCTGGTCGCTGAGCATGCCGAGCCGGCCGATCTCGTCGAACGAGTCGACGACGATCCGGCCGACGCCGACCTCGAGCGCTCGGGACAGCTCGGCCTCGGACTTGTTGTTGCCGTGGAGCACCAGGCGCTCGGCGGGGACGCCGGCGGCGAGCGCGACCTCGAGCTCGCCGCCGGTGGCGACATCGAGGCAGAGGCCCTCGTCGTGGGCAAGTCGGGCCATGGCCTTGCAAAGGAAGGCCTTGGTCGCATAGGCGGTCCCGTCACCGAAGGCTTCGACCGCCTCCCGGCACCGCGTCCGGATGTGGGCCTCGTCGTAGACGAAGAGTGGGGTCCCGTGGAGCTCGGCGAGGCCGAGCACGTCGACGCCGGCGATCGACAGACGACCAGACGCGTCGACGGCGGCCGAATCGGGGAGGAGATGGTGCTCGAGGGGCGCGGCCGCCTCAGACCCCCGTGACTCGCCCTCCGAGCGACGAGCGGTCATGCAGGGACACGATACGGTGAACTGCTCAGCCCCAGTAGCTCAGCGGATAGAGCACCGGCCTCCGGAGCCGGGTGCGCAGGTTCGAGTCCTGCCTGGGGCGCCCCCGGCGGCCCCCCTCCTTCGCTCTTTGGTGCTCCGACTCCCGGGACCGATCAGTCGGCGGCCGGCGTGAAGAACCACCACTGGTGGCCCTCGGGATCGAGCACGCCATAGCTGCGGACCCCGTACGGCATGTCCTCGGGCTCGGTCTGGATGTTGGCCTCGGCATCACGGGCCCGAGCGTGGTGCGCGTCGACGTCGTCGACGGCGACATACAGCCCGACGGTGATCGGGTCGACCGGCGCTTTGAAGCCCGGTGGAGCGCCCATCATGATGACCGAGTCGCCAACCTGCATCTCGCAGTGACCGAAGGTGCCGTCCTCCCCGACCTGGCGCATCCGCTCCTCGAACCCGAACGCCGTGGCCAGGAAGTCGAGCGCCGCGCCGATGTCCTCGTAATAGATGTAGGGACAGAGGTCCGGGTACTTGGACCCGCCATACTCGACCATTGGAGCCTCCCTCGCCCGCTCACCAGGACCGGATGCGACCGATGGTACCGACGGGTCGGGACCACAGTCCCGGTCGCCCCGGGGGCAGACCACCAGGGCCCAACTACATTTGCCTCGGTCGGAGCGATGCGAAGGAGGGGCCATGCCTGAGGGAAGGGTTGACATCCGGGACGACGTCGTGTTCGGAACCGGAGGCGGCCGGGACCTCCGCTGCGACGTTTTCACTCCTCCCGGAGGCGAGACCGACCGGCCGGCGGTCCTGCTCGTCCACGGGGGCGGATGGCGGAGCGGGGACAAGAGCCAGCTCCGCGGCTACGGCATCCTGCTCGGCCGGGCCGGCTACCTATGCGTGGCCACCGAGTACCGGCTGGTGGGAGAGTCGCCGTGGCCGGCCCAGGTTCACGATGTGAAGGCGGCGATCCGCTGGATGCGGGCCAACGCCAAGGAGCTCGGGATCGACCCGACCCGGGTTGCGCTCGAGGGCAACTCGGCGGGCGCCCACCTCGTGCTCTTCGCGGCCGGCACCCCGAACGCGGCCGAGTACGAGGGAGAGGGCGGGAACCCGGGCGTGGACACCACGGTCGGCGCCGTCATCGCCGTCTACCCGCCCACCCGGTTCTACCTGGGGGCCCGCCAGCACGGTGGGGTCCCGATCGAGGCCCTCTCGGACACCCCGAACGCGCAGCTGGCCGACGACGCCAGCCCGGTCAATCTGGCCCGACCAGAGTTCCCCCCGACCATGCTGGTCCACGGCACCGCTGACACCACCGTGCCGGTCTCGGCAAGCTTCCTCATGTACGAGTCGCTCTCGAAGCACAAGGTGCCGACCGAGCTGCACATCTATGCCGACCAGCCCCACGCCTTCGATTCCGATCCCCGCTTCGGGCGTCGGACCTCCGATCACATGGTGCTGTTCCTCGACCGGTATCTGAAGGCTGCGGCCACGACCGGCGCTTAGGCCGGCTCATCGCTACATCCGCTCCGGCGCCTCGATCCCGAGCAGCGACAGCCCGAGCGCGAGCACCCGCGCAGAGACGGCGCAGAGCAACAGCCGGCTGGTCCGCTGTCGCTCGTCGTCAACAAGCACCCGGCAGTTCTCGTAGAAGGACGTGAACGCAGAGGCCACCTCGAAGAGGTAGCCACACAGCTTGTGGGGGCTGTAGGTGGCGAGGGTCTCCTGGACGGCCACCGGGAACCACAAGAGCTTCAGCCCGAGGGCCCGCTCATGCGGGTCGGCCAGGTGCGGGGCGCTGGGCCCGGGGACCGAGACCTCGCCCCGGCGGAAGATGGAACAGATCCGGGCGTGCGCGTACTGCAGATACGGCCCGGTATTGCCCTCGAAGGCGAGCATCCGATCGAAATCGAAGACGTAGTCGCGAGACCGGTCAGTCGAGAGGTCCGCGTACTTCACCGCCCCGATGCCGACCATGCGCGCGATCTCGTCGTCGTCGGTGCCAGCCGCGTTGTTCGGGTCCGCTCCCCGGCGCACCTCGATCGCGTGCCGGGCCCGGTCGACGGACTCGTCGAGCAACTCGACGAGCTTCACCGACGTCCCGCTGCGAGTGGTCAGCATGCGCCGATCGGCTCCCAGGACGCTGCCGAACGACACGTGGGTCGCCTCCACCTCCTCGGTCAGCCACCCGGCCATGGCCGCCACCGCGAAGCACATATCGAAGTGTTGGGTCTGGGGCGTCCCGACCACATACAGCATGCGGCGCAGGCCGAGATCGCGCGCCCGGTACCGGATGCCGGCGAGGTCGCTGCTGGCGTAGCCGTAGCCGCCGTCGGACTTCTGGACGATGAGCGGCAGCGGATCACCCTCCCGGTTGGTGAACCCGGGTGGGAAGACGCACTTGGCCCCGTCGTGGACCACGAGGAGGCCCTTGGCTTCCAGCTCCTCGATCACCCCGGGCAGCAGGTCGTTGTAGAAGCTCTCGCCGACGATGTCCTCGTCGGTGAGCAGCACGCCGAGCGTCCCGTAGACCACGTCGAAGTAGCGCACGCTCTCGGCGACCAGCACCCGCCAGAGGCGCAGCGTCTCCTCGTCGCCCGACTGGAGGAGCACCACCCGACGCCGGCTCCGGTCGCCGAAGGACGGGTCGGCGTCGAACGACGACCGAGCCTGCTGGTAGAAGGTGGTCAGATCACCGGTCGAGAGCTCCTGGGCACCCTCTTCCTCACCGATGTCGATCAAGTGCTCGATGAGCATTCCGAACGGGGTGCCCCAGTCCCCGATGTGATTCTCCCGGCGCACCTCGTGGCCGAGGAACGCGAGCATCCGCACGAGCACGTCGCCGATGACCGTGGTCCGCAGGTGCCCGACGTGCATCTCCTTGGCCACATTGGGGCCGGAGTAGTCGATCACGACTCGCTCGGGATGCTCCGCCGCGGCGATCCCGAGTCGTGGATCGGCCGCCAGCGCGGCGAGCTGATCGGCCAGGAACTCCTCCGCGTAGGTCAGGTTGATGAACCCGTTGCCGCTGATCTCGACCTCCCGGCAGATGTCGGCGATGTCGAGGGCCTCGACGACGTCGCGGGCGATCTCAGCCGGGGGCCGCCCGGCGGCCCGGGCCAACGCGATGGCGCCATTGGCCTGCAGGTCGGCCCGATCGGAGGTCCGCAGGACCGGGTCGGCGCCGGCGGCGACCGCATCGAAGGCGGCGGCGAGACGACGCTCGACGATGGTACGGACGTCGTCCATGGTCCATCTTCGCACCCTCGTCGACCAGGACAGGAAGCCCCGATCGACTGATCCGCCGCCGCCGCCGAGCGGGCAGAATGAGGTCATGGCCCCCTCCTCCGCCCCCACCGACAGCTTCGGCACCAGGACCCGACTGGAGATCGGCGGACGAGCCCTCGAGATCTGTTCGCTCACCGGCGCCGGCCTGGCCGACCACGACGTCGCCCGGCTTCCCTACGCGCTGAAGATCCTCCTCGAGAACCTGCTGCGGCACGAGGACGGGCTCCGGGTCAGCGCATCGGACATCGCCGGAC
>JBOGFV010000181.1:0-2276 GCA_050743525.1 Acidimicrobiales bacterium | reverse complement strand
CCCCGACGACGAGGCGTCCAAGGGCCCCGCGACGGTGGCCCGCTACCACGACCAGGGCGTCTACACGGTGCTCGTCTGCTGCACCGGTGGCGAGGAGGGCGACATCCTCAACCCGGCCATGGACCGGCCCGACGTCAAGGAGAACATGGCCGAGTACCGCCGCAACGAGCTGAAGGCGGCGACCGACATCATCGGGTACGACGAGGTCGTGATGCTCGGCTACCGGGACTCGGGGATGCCCGACTCCGAGGCCAACCGGAACCCCGAGTCGTTCGCAATGGCACCGCTCCACGAGGCGGTCGGCCGGTTGGTGGAGGCGATCCGCCGGGTGAAGCCCCAGGTGATCGTCTCGTACCCCGAGGAGCAGAACCGCTACCCGCACCCCGACCACATCCGGGTGCACGAGATCTCAGCCATCGCCTTCGACGCGGCGGGCGACCCCGAGGCCTACCCGGACCTCGGCACGCCCTACACGCCGGCGAAGCTGTACTACACGGTGTGGTCGGTCAACCGGATGCGGGCGACCCACGAGAAGTTCCTGGAGCTCGGCCTCGAGTCGCCGTTCAGCGAGGAGCGCATCCAGCGGATGCTCCAGGCGCCCCAGGAGCCGTACAGCACCTCGATCGACGTGGCCGGTTATGACCACGTGCGGGCCGAGGCCCTGAGGGCGCACGCCACCCAGGTCGATCCGACCTCGCGCATGTGGTTCGGGCTACCCCCCGAGGTCCAAGAATCGCTCCCCGCCACCGAGGAGTACCAGCTCGGCAAGAGCCGCGCCGGCCCCGTCGACGGGACCGAGGACGATCTCTTCGCCGGCGTCGACGTCTAGGACCGGACCAGGTCCCGGAGCGCCCGGAACCCGATCACCGTCACGCCGGCCCGCTCGGCCAGCTCCGAGATGTTCGGCGAGCCGCACAGCAGCTGATGGTCCCCGACTCGTACGGCCCAGTCCGGTGTGAGCGCGCGCAGCTCCGGTGAGTCCACGGCCGGACGGAAGTGCAGCTCGGTCACGCCGGGGGCGACCCCGCCGATCGCGGCATCGAGCATGGCCAACGTGGCGCCGGCCGGCAGCGTGGCCAGGTGGTCACTGAAGACGGCGCCCTCGTGCCGGGCCAGCTCGTCGGCCGGGAACCCGAGCGGCCCGCGGAGGTGGTCGTCGACCATCCGCAACGGCAGCTGGAAGTCGAGTGCGAGCTCCAGGTAGATGTCGAAGAACTCGGGACGGAGCTGCAGCGTGGTCAGGTGGGCGTCGAGGTGGCTCACGTCGAAGCCCCACAGGATCGCCCGCTCGACCTGGGCCCGGCACTCCCGGCGGGTCTCGTCGAGGTCGGCGTGGTCCCAGAAGTCTTCGACGGTGGCGGGGAACCCGGCGTCGCCGCCGAGGAGCGACGGCGCGTGGGTGATGGGCCCCCAGCGGTACAGCTCCTGCTCGGCGTTGAGGGTGAGGTGCACCCCGATGTCCTCGCCCCGATAGCGGGCTGCAGCCTCCCTGCCCCAGGGGCACGGGACCATGAGCGAGGCGCTGGACGCCCCCCCGGCGCGCAGGGACTCGTAGACCCCGACGTTGGCGGCGTGGCAGAAGCCGAGCTCGTCGGCGTTGACGATGAGCAGCCGGGCGTCGGGCCCGTACCCGAGGCGTTCGGTCAAGGTCATGGCGCTCGGCCGAGGGTAGCGGCCCTGGTGGCGTTAGCTGGATTGGCCGCCCGGCAGGTCGTGGTCCTGGGCCCGGGCCGCCTCGGCCAACTCGTCCTGGAACGTCGCCATGGCCTTGGCCAGCGCCGGGTCGCCGGTGGCGAGGATCCGGACGGCCAGCAGGCCGGCGTTGCGGGCGCCGTTGACGGCCACGGTGGCGACCGGCACGCCCTTGGGCATCTGGACGATCGAGAGCAGCGAGTCGAGGCCATTCAGCGGGCCGACCGCGACCGGGACGCCGATGACCGGCAGCGTCGTGACCGAGGCCAGCATCCCGGGCAGGTGCGCGGCCCCGCCGGCGCCGGCGATGAGCACCAGCAGCCCCCGGTCCGCTGCCGCCTTGCCGAAGGCGAGCATCTCCTCGGCGGTGCGGTGGGCGGACAGGACCCGGGTCTCGTGCGCGACGCCGAACTCGCGCAACGCCTCCGAGGCGGCCGCCATGACCGCGTGGTCCGAGGAGCTCCCCATCAGGACCGCCACCAGCGGCCCCGACCCGCTCATCCGGCGCCCGCGGGGCGCAGCAGCGACGCCGGGAAGGGGGTGCCGAGCTCTCGAGCCGCGTGCCAGGCCCGGTCCTTCACGTC
>JBOGFV010000180.1:0-3097 GCA_050743525.1 Acidimicrobiales bacterium | reverse complement strand
GTGCAGCCCCGCCTCGGCCCCGAGGTCGATGCCGCAGGCGGCCATGAACCGCAGGGCGCGGTCGATCTCGCCGGCGATGCGCTCGTAGCGGCGGCCCTCGGCCGAGGACGAGACGAACTGCGGGTTCCAGGCGTGCACCTGGGTCAGGTCGGCGAAGCCGCCTGTTGTGAAGGCCCGCAACAGATTCAGCGTCGAGGCCGACTGGTGGTAGGCGGTGACCAGGCGCTCGGGGTTGGGACGACGCGCGTCGGGGTCGAAGGCGTCGTCATTGACCATGTGGCCGCGGAACGCCTCGAGCTCGGTGCCGCCGACGGTCTCGGTGGCCTGGGTCCGGGGCTTGGCGAACTGGCCGGCGATCCGGCCCACCTTGACCACCGGCACCCCGGCCGCGTAGGTGAGCACGGCCGCCATCTGCAGGATGACCTTCAGCTTGTCCCGGATCTGGTCGGCCGAGAAGTCGTAGAAGGATTCCGCGCAGTCGCCGGCCTGGAGGAGAAAGGCCCGGCCCTGGGCCACCTCGCCGAGCGCCGCGGTCAGGTTGCGGGCCTCCCCTGCGAAGACGAGGGGCGGGAGGCCGCTCAGCTGGGTCTCGACCCGCTTCCGGGCGGCCTCGTCGGGCCAGGCCGGCTGCTGGTCGGCGGGGTAGTCCCGCCACGACCCGGGGTCCCAGGGGTTGGTGTCGGTGGCGTCGGCGGTCGTGGCCATCGCACCAGCGTACGAGGTCCCACCGACGGGCCCGTCGCACGGAGCGTCGACCCGACGCCCCGTAGGCTCGACGGTCGATGTCACCTTCCCGCCGCGAGCGCCTGGGGGTGCTCGGCGGGACCTTCGACCCGCCGCACGTCGGCCACGTCGCAGCCGCGGTCACGTGTCGCGAACAGCTGGCCCTCGACCGCGTGCTCTTCGTGGTGGCCAATGACCCGTGGCAGAAGAGCCCGTGGCGCGAGGTCTCACCGGCGGCCGACCGACTAGCGATGGTCGAGGCGGCCGTCGAGGGGGTCAAAGGCGCCGAGGTGAGCCGGATCGAGCTCGACCGGGGCGGACCCAGTTACACCGTCGAGACCGTCGAGGCCCTGGCCGGCGCGGCCACCGAGGCCGGGGGGGACCCCCCCGAGCAGTTCCTCATCGTCGGTGCCGACGTGCTCGCAACGCTCCCGAGCTGGCACCGGCCCGACGACCTGGCCCGGCTGGTCACCCTGGTGGTGCTGGCCCGGCCCGGCGCCCCGCCCCCGGCCGCCCTCCCGGGGTGGCGGCTCGAGGTGGCCGCTGGGATCGAGGTCGACGTGTCGAGCTCCGAGGTCCGGGAGCGGGTGGCGGCCGGGGCCCCCATCGACGGCCTGGTGCCGGGGGCCGTTGAACGTTGCATCCGGGCCCGCGCTCTGTACGCTGTCCCCAGATGACAGTCGCCGGAGTGAGGACGGCCCGTGCGCACCCGCGGACGGGCCGGTCAGGCGGCCGGTCGGCAACGCCGGTCGTCGTGGCCAGGGCCACCCTGGCGATGCCCCCACCTCCGGCGATCACCAGGCCAGCCGCACTGGAGACGGACGCGGTGGCGCCGTCGCTGGCCCGCCGCCGCGATCTGCATGTCGCCCGGCGGTTGCGCCGACGTGACGCGCTGGCCGGCCTCGGGGTGCTGGCCGCGACCCTCGGGGCGACCGTCGCCGTCCTGGACGTGCTTCATTGACGTTCGCCACTCGACACGTTCGGGGCGGACGACCGAGACCGACCCACCCGACCCGAACGACCCGAGGAGGCGAATGAGCCCTGCCACCCCCACCACCGTTGCGACCACCGGGCCGCCGGTGATCCCCGACATCGCGCTGGTCGCGGCGCGCGCCGCCGACGACAAGCTGGGCGGCGACACGGTGGTGCTGGCGATGGGCGAGCTGCTCGGGGTGGTCGACGCGTTCGTGGTCACGTCGGCGCGCACCGACCGACAGGTGCGCGCACTGGTCGAAGAGGTGGAGCAACAGGTGAAGGACCACGACGGCACCGCCCCGATCGCCGTCGAGGGCCTGTCCGACGCGTCGTGGGTGCTGATGGACTACGGCGACCTCGTGGTGCATGTGTTCGCCGAACAGACCCGCGGCTACTACGACCTCGAGCACCTGTGGTCGAGCGCGCCCCGGATCGCCTGGCAGGACGAGCGCGACGTCCGAGGGGCCGCCCGGGTCAACTAGGACGGGCAGGTCGGCGGCGAGCCGTAGTCGGCGGCGCTGACCGGGCTGCGCACGAAGGTTCCGTTGGCCACCGGCACGCCCTGAGGGACGCCTGCCACCTGAAACGACACCCGGGTGGTGAGCGACAGGTTGCAGGCGACGGTGAACACGACCTGTTCGGCCGCCAGCACCTGGTTCGAGCCGCTCGTCTCCAAGAAGTCGGGGGAGAGGTTGACGGTGACGAGGCTGGCCGGCGCGCCGCTCGAGGTCACCACCGGGTTGGGCGAGACGCCGATCAACTTGGTGGTTGGCGGGATGGCGCTGAAGAGACCGTGCGCGGGCTCGAGCCCGGCCGGGCCCTGGAGGAGGAACCGCAGCGGCGCGCTCAGGCGGTAAGACTGCTGAGGCGTGTAGCGGAGCTCCGGAACCGCGGTGGCAGGGTTGGTGGCCGCGTCGAGCAGGACGATCGGGACGCCGATCAAGCCGGTCTGCGGGACGGTCGTCGGAGTCTGGGCGGGTGAGGGGGGCAGGTCGCCCTGGCTGAGGGCCTTGGCCCCGCTCGAGGTCGGTACCCCACAGGCGGCCAGCGCCAGTGCGAGCGCGGCCAGGGTGACGGCCATCGTGAGGCGCCGCCGCCGAGTCACGTGTCGTCCCCTTCGGTGGTGGGCAGCTCCACGGTGAACCGGGCGCCCCCGCCCGGCGCGTCCTCGATCCCGACCAGCCCGCCGAGCAGCCGCACGTGCTCGGCCACCAGCGCCAGACCGAGACCGGTCCCAGTGCTGGCCCCCCGTCGGCCCGAGGCCTGCCCTCGGTAGAAGCGCTCGAAGATCCGGCGCCGCTCTGGCAACGGGACTCCCGGCCCGTTGTCCTCGATGGCGACGACCATCGTGGGCCTGCCACGCCGGTTCGGCCCGTTCTCGGCCGCGACCCGGGTCGCG
>JBOGFV010000179.1:0-4365 GCA_050743525.1 Acidimicrobiales bacterium | reverse complement strand
GAGTTACGGGCCCTGCTCGAGGAGGCACACTGATGCCGGAGAACGAACTCACCGGTGAGTTCACCATGCGCCTGTGGCGCGGCGACGCCGAGGGCGGTGAGTTCACCGACTACGTGGTGCCCGCCGTCGACGGTGAGGTCGTCCTCGACGTGGTCCACCGGATCCAGGCCACCCAGGCCGGCGACCTCGCCTGCCGGTGGAACTGCAAGGCCGGCAAGTGCGGCTCGTGCTCGGCCGAGATCAACGGCCGGCCCCGGCTCATGTGCATGACCCGGATGGACCAGCTGCCCGAGGGCCCGGTCACGGTGGCGCCGATGAAGGCCTTCCCCATCATCCGGGACCTCGTCACCGACGTCGCCTTCAACTTCGAGGTGGCCAAGCAGGTTCCCGCCTTCGCCCCCCCGCCCCGGCCCGAGGGCGGCTACCGGATGCAGCAGATCGATGTCGAACGGGGCCAGGAGTTCCGCAAGTGCATCGAGTGCTTCATGTGCCAGGACGTCTGCCACGTGATCCGCGACCACGAGGAGAACAAGGCCAACTACGCGGGCCCCCGCTTCTTCATCCGCTTCGCCGAGCTCGAGATGCACCCGCTCGACACCAACGACCGCCGGGAGCTGGTCCGCCAGAAGGCCGGGCTCGGCATGTGCAACATCACCAAGTGCTGCACCGAGGTCTGCCCCGAGCACATCAAGATCACCGACAACGCCATCATCCCGATGAAAGAGCGGGTCGTCGACGCCTCGTACGACCCGGTGGCGTGGCTCGGCCGCAAGATCCTGCGCCGCCACAAGGCCTCGCCGGCCGAGGCCACGACCCACGGCTCCTGAGCGGCGCGGCGATGCAATTCTTCTCGGCGGAATGGATCGAGGCGTTCGACCGGGCGCTGCGGGGGGCCGAGTATGCCGACGAGTCCGGGCGATCCGTCCGGGCCGAGTCGGGGAACTTCAGCGTCGAACAGCAAGTCAACGGAGTGCCCGGCCGCGATGAGGAGGCCGGCCCGATGCGAATGTTGCTCTTGGTCGAGGACGGCCGGGCGTCGGTGTCACAGGTGACCGACGACTCGGCTCGGCCCGACGTGGTGATCACGCTTTCCTATGACGACGCCGCCGCCTTGTCCCGAGGCGAGCTCGACCCCACCCAGGCCCTCGGGGCCGGCCGGGTGCAGGTCCGGGGGGACCTGTCGGTCCTGATGGCCGGCCAGGATCTCCTGGCCGCGGCGGGCGGCAAGCTCACGAAACTTCGGGCCGAGACCACCTACTGAGCCGCCCGGCCCGCTGAGCAGGGCCGACGCGGCCCACGATCCCCGGATCGGCCCACAGGTTCGCCCGGGGCCCGTTCTTCTTTTGACCCCCGACGGGCCGCCGCGACCTTGTCTCGAGCAGCCCTTTCGCGCGGGTCCAGATATGAAAGCCGCATCTCGAGGGGTGGAGGCGAATCCCCGGCCCACCACCCCGGCGCTGGAACCACCCTCGGAACTAGTCTCGACCTGGAGCGGCCCGCGTCGGGCGGGCCTCGACAGTGGGAGGGCCCGCGTGTCCCAGCCGATCGACGACCACTTCTTCTTGAAGTACCGCGAGTTGCTCGACGCAGAGGACGCTGCGTTCGACGAGCTCGAGCACGCCTGCGAGGAAGGCGACCGCTCGCACTTCGAGTTTGAGTTGGCGGCGTGGCAGAAGGCATTGGCCAAGAAGCTGTCCTTCCTCCAGCATGCCGGGGTCGAGCTCCCGGTTGCGGTGGCCTCCTAACCTCGCCCACCGCCCGGGTCCGGCTGCACCGGTCCGATAACCTTCGGGCTCGTCGAGGACCTCTACCGGTCGATCCCTCGACGACGATTGCCCTGGCGGCGCGTTCCAACCCGTGAACGTGGTGACCGGGTCGGCGTCGGAGACCGCCCGGATCGCCAATCTGGGCTTGTCTGCACACTGACCGTGGCTCGCATCGAGCCGGATGACCGAGGGGAAAAGAGGAGCCACGACCATGGCCTACGCATTGATCCACCACTTCCCGGGTGGAACCCAGGAGCAGTACGACGCGTCCTTAGGGGCGGTCCACCCGGCCGACGGGAGCCTTCCCGAGGGACAGATCTTCCACGCCGCCGGCGCCTCCGAGGGTGGTTGGACGGTCCTCGCGATCCACGATTCCAAGGAGAGCTGGGAGGCGTTCCGAGACGAGACGCTGCAGCCTGGGCTCGCCTCGGTGGAGGGCGGGTTCAGCGGCCCTCCCGAGGAGACCGCCTTCGAGGTCTACAACCTGCAACCCTGAGGCCCGGGGGCGG
This sequence comes from Acidimicrobiales bacterium, assembly GCA_050743525.1. Taxonomy (GTDB): domain Bacteria; phylum Actinomycetota; class Acidimicrobiia; order Acidimicrobiales; family RAAP-2; genus Palsa-461. The sequence goes on along the minus strand of JBOGFV010000179.1, from coordinate 2,090 downwards.
CCCCGGTGGTGCGCTCCGCATTGGGCCGAACGTCGTCGAGCGCCGGCCCCCCGAGCCCCTCGGGGAGAGGACCCGGCCGGCCTGGGCGGCTACGCCATCGGACGATCACAGCGGATGGTCGGCCCTCCACGATCTCGAGCACGGCCACGCTGACCTCGTCGGCGAGCGTGGGGCTGCCGGGGTTGACCGCCAGCACGCCGCCCCGCTCGTCGACGCTGGCCGCGTGGGTGCCGCCGTGGACCACCACGTCGACCGGTCGGTCGAACGCGCTCGCCGGCTCACCCTCGCCGAGGGTGCAGACGAGCCCGATGGTCAGGCCCCCGGCCTCGAGCACGTGGGGGCCGTCGAAGAGCCGGGGCGGCTCGGCCGGCGGGTCGTTGGAGCTGCGGACCGCCACCACCGGGGCGATCGCCTCCAGCCGGTCGAGCAGGTCGATCGTGGTGAGATCCCCGCAGTGCAGGATGAGCTCGACGCCGGTGAAGGCCTCGACCAGGCGGTCGCGGATCGTGTCGAACGGCGCGATGGCGTCGTGGGTGTCGGCGATCAGTCCGATCTTCATCTCTTCTCCCTCTCCTGATCGTTGCGGGCCGGCCGCCGGTCAGGGGACGAGCCCGAGCTTTCGCACGTCCTCGCGCTCGGACTCGAGCTCCTCGGTGGTGAGCCGGATCCGCTCGGCCGCGAACTCGTCGTGGGTGAGGCCCTCGACCACCTCCCAGCTCCCGGAGCCGTCCGAACGGACGGGGAAGCCGAACTGCAGACCCTCGGGCGCCTTGTACTGGCCGGAGCTGGCCACCGCCACCGAGAACCAGCCGCCCGCCGGCGTCGCCCGGGTGAGCGAGCGGACCGTGTCCACCACCGCGCTGGCGGCCGAAGCGGCCGAGGAGAGCCCGCGCGCCTCGATGATGGCGGCACCGCGCTTCTGGACCGTGGTGATGAAGTCGCCCTGCAGCCACTCGGAGTCCGAGATCACCTCGGGCACCGGCCGGCCACCGATCCGCCCGTTGGCGAAGTCGGGGAACTGGGTGGCCGAGTGGTTGCCCCAGATGCCCAGGTTGGTCACCTCGGCGACCGGCACGCCGGCCCGCTGGGCCAGCTGGGACTTGGCCCGGTTCTCGTCGAGCCGGGTCATCGCGAACCACCGGTCGGCCGGCACGTCTGGGGCCGCCGACCGGGCGATCAGGCAGTTGGTGTTGCACGGGTTGCCGACCACCAGCACCCGCACGTCGGAGGCGGCGTGCTCGGAGATTGCGGCGCCCTGGGGCTTGAAGATGCCGCCGTTGATCGACAGCAGGTCGCCGCGCTCCATGCCGGCCTTCCGGGGGATCGAGCCGACCAGGAGGGCCCAGTTGGTCCCGTCGAAGGCCTGCTTCATGTCGGCGGTCGCCACCACGTCGGCCAGCGCGGGGAGGGCGCAGTCGTCGAGCTCCATGACCACGCCCTCCAGCGCCTTCATGGCCGGCTCGATCTCGAGCAGTCGCAGCACCACCGGCTGGTCGGGCCCAAAGAGCTGGCCCGACGCGACCCGGAACAGCAGCGAGTACCCGATCTGCCCGGCCGCGCCGGTCACGGTCACGTGGAGGGGGGATCTGGCCATGGTCATCGCTCCTGGTCGTGCGGATCGGTGGACGGTCGCTAGAGGCGGTCGACGATCGCCGAGGCGAACTCCGAGCACTTCACCTCGGTGGCCCCCTCCATGAGACGGGCGAAGTCGTACGTGACGACCTTGTCGGCGATGGTGGCCTCCAGCGCCTTCACGATGTCGGACGCCGCGTCGGTCCAGCCGAGATGCTCGAACATGAGCACGCCCGAGAGCAGCAGCGAGCCCGGGTTGACCTTGTCCTGCCCCGCGTACTTGGGGGCGGTGCCGTGGGTGGCCTCGAACACCCCGTGGCCGCTCACGTAGTTGATGTTGGCCCCCGGCGCGATCCCGATCCCGCCGACCTGGGCGGCCAGGGCGTCGGAGAGGTAGTCGCCGTTCAGGTTGGTGGTCGCGATGACGTCGAAGTCCGAGGGCCGGGTCAGCACCTGCTGGAGGGTGATGTCGGCGATGGTGTCCTTGACCAGCAGCCGGTCGCCGGGGTTGCCGTCGC
>JBOGFV010000178.1:0-1659 GCA_050743525.1 Acidimicrobiales bacterium | reverse complement strand
GCCGTCCGTCAGGTCCCCGGGCACCCGGCGCCCGTCGATCCGCTCACTGCCGTCCTCCTCCCACGGCCCGGACGGCCGTGCTCCCCTTGGCGCCGACGCCGAGGCTGAGCCTCCGAAGCCGGGCCGCAGGAACGAGCCTAAGGCGGACCCGTTCGCGACCGGGGGAGCATCGGCTCGCAGAATCGCTGTTCATCGGGCATGTTCGGCATGTCAGCGACCGGTGTCGCGCTCGCTCCGACAAGGTGGCCTCCTTCGGCGGGCCGCCCGCGGGAGAACTGCGGATTGGGCTCAGCGCTCCACGGTCGGCGGTTCACCGAGCCGGTCGACCAGCATCCGCCCGGTCAGCACCCCGCTCTCGACCAGCCGAGCCAAGGGGGCCGGCCGGCCGAGCAGGAAGCCCTGGGCCTCGTCGCAGTGGGCGTCGCGGAGCTGCTCGAGCTCGGTCTCGGTCTCGACGCCTTCGGCCACCACCTCCAGGCCCAGCTTGTGGGCGAGGTCGACCATGGCCGCGACGATCGAGCTGTCCTGGGCGGTGCCGAGCCCCGCGATGAAGGTCCGGTCGACCTTGAGCGAGTGGACCGGCAGCTTGGACAGATAGGACAGGGAGGAGTAGCCGATGCCGAAGTCGTCGATGGCGAGGCGGACCCCGACGCGCTGGAGGTCTTCGAGGACCTCGTGGCCGATCGAGCCCTCGGTCACGATGACGCTCTCGGTCACCTCCAGCGACAGCGCCGAGGCGGGCAGCCCGGTGGTGGCGAGGACCCGCTCGACGTCCCGGGCGAACTCGGAGCTGTCGAGCTGGCGGCCCGAGACGTTGACGGCCACGTCGACGGTGTCATAGCCATCGGCCCGCCAGGCCGCGCACTGGGTGCAGGCCTCGTGGAGCACCCATCGGCCGATCTCGACGATGAGCCCGGTCTCCTCGGCGAGCGGGATGAACTCGGTCGGGGCCACGATGCCGAGCGTCGGGTGCTGCCAGCGGACCAGGGCCTCCATCGAGACCACCGCCCCGGTGCCGAGGTCCTTCACCGGCTGGTAGTGCAGCACCAGCTCGTCGCGCTCGACCGCCCGGTGCAGGCCGTTGATGAGCTCGGCCCGCCGGGTGGTCCGCTGGTCGAAGTCGGGGTGGTAGATCTCCCAGCGCGACCGGCCCCGCTGCTTGGCCATGTACATGGCCGAGTCGGCCCGAGCCACCAGGACGTGGGGGTCGTCGCCGGGGCGCACGAAGGCCAGGCCCACCGATGCCGAGGTGAACAGCTCGTTGCCCGACGCGCTGAAGGGCTGGGACACGGTGTCGCAGATCCGCTCGGCGATCGCGACCGCTTCCTTCTGGACGTCGTAGAGGTTCTCGCACAGCACCACAAACTCGTCGCCACCCAGGCGGGCCACCGTGTCGGCCGGTCGCAGCACCTCGCGAAGGCGTCTGCCCACCCCGATCAACAGCTGGTCCCCCACCGCGTGCCCGGCGATGTCGTTCACCGCCTTGAACCGGTCGATGTCGATGAAGAGCACGGCCGAGTGGATGGAGCGGCGGGTGGCCCCCTCCACCGACTGGGCCAGGCGCTCGAGGAAGAGCACCCGGTTGGGCAGCCCGGTCAGCGCGTCGTGGAGGGCCTGGTGGGTGAGACGGGCCTGCTCCTCTTCGAGCTGGGCCTGGAG
>JBOGFV010000177.1:0-2865 GCA_050743525.1 Acidimicrobiales bacterium | reverse complement strand
CGTTCTGGTACCCCATCTGGGTCGAGTAGTCGTGGTGAAGAAGGAACGGCACCAACCACCACGACGACAGCGCCACCCCCGCCACCACCGTCGAGGCCCCCCACCAAAGCGCCCGCAGGGGGGCCGGCCGCGCCGACCGGTCGTCGTCATCCCATCGGATCCTTCGGCCCACCAACTCGAACGCCACGAGCAGCACTGCGCCGACCAGCGCCAGGGCCGCCGGGACGATGTGGGTGAGGATGCACAGCGCCAGCACCAGTGCGGCCCAGCCCCTCCCCTTCCCGGTGCGCAGCCCGCGGGCGAAGAGCCCGAGGAAGACGAGCGCCAGGGGGATGGCGAGCGAGTACGCGTACTCGCCGGCCAGGGTGGAGAACAGGTTCCCCCCGTAGATGGTCCAGGTGTAATCGAACAGGAACGGCAACGTCGCGGCGGCCAGCGCCGCCGGTCCGGGCGAGCGCAACCGGAACAGACGGCCGCACCACCACGCCGCCACGGGCAAGAGGACCGAACCGAGGACGGTCATCAGCTTGAAGGCGATGCCGTAGGGGATGACGTAGCTGGCCAGCGCGGCCAGCAGGTCGGAGACGACGAAGTAGAAGGTGTAGATCGGGTAGCCGTCGTACCAGCTGGGGTCCCAGCCGGTGAGGCGCCCGCTGCCCAGGAGATGGCTCTTCAGGTAGGCCGGCATCACGAAGTGCGCCCCGGTGTCGCCTCCGGTCGTCGTGGTGTTGGCGAACAGCAGGCTCGGGTGGAGCTGCCAGACGGTCACCGCGATCACCCCGGCGATCACCGCGAGGGTGCCGGCGCGCGGCAGCCAGTCCGGCCAGCGGCTCGACGGCGACACCAGCTCGGTCGGCCCCGAGTCGGCCTCGACGGCGACCGGCGGCTCGACGATGCGGGTCACCGCGCCATCAGTGGACGCCGGACCGGCTCGAGACGATCGCGATGACGGCCACCAGGTTGAAGGTCGCGTGGGCGACGATGCTCATCCCGAGCCGGCCGGTCCGGAGCACGACGACGGCCAGGATGCACCCGAACACGGCCAGGCCGGCCAGCTGCTCGAGCTCGCCGTGGGCCGCCCCGAACAGAAGCCCGTCGACCAGGATCGCCGGCACGACGACGAGCAGCCGCGGCCGGCCCTCTCTCAGCCGGGGTCCGGTCGCCCCGAAGGTGCCGAGCAGCCCCCGCAAGAGCAGCCCCCGGAAGAACAGCTCCTCGAAGAAGGGGGCCCCGAGCACGGTCAGGATCGCGATCACGGCGAACGAGCCGCCGTGGGCCCCGCCGGTCAGCTTGGTGGTGGGGGCCTCGAAGTTGCGCAGGTGCGAGATGAACGGGAGGTAGATGACGGTGATGAGGGCCTGTCCGCCCAGGCCGATCAGCACCCCGAAGAGGTCGACCGGCTTGAACGCGACGCCGAGGTCGCTCAGGAGATGCGAGGTGCCCCGATACCGGCTGGCCAGGGCCGGCCCCACGATGAACCCGACCCACAGCCCGACCAGGCCGGCCCCGATGAACCAGGCCGGCGGCGCGCTCAGACTCTCGATCGAGGTCAACCGACCCGAGTTCCCGGTCACGTCGGCGGCCAGCCACACCGCGACCAGGGCCACGATCTGGCCGACCAGGAATCCGGCCACCGCGAAGAGCACCCACATGCCGGCGTCGTGGCGAGTGGCCGGGACGGTCCGGCGCTCCCGGACAACCGGCTCGTGCGCCCCGATCTGCGGAGGGATCGGCGGCGGCGTGGACGACCGGTCTCCGGCGGCCCTCGCGTCCCCTCGCAACTCTTCGTCACCGGAGGAGGGCACCGGCCAACGATACTTCCGGCCTTTCGCGGCTTCGGGGCGTGGCCGGGCGCGTGGGGGCGGCCCGACGGCGCGTTATCGCAGCGTGTGATGCCCTCGCGTGGGGTGGCGGCGCGCCCGGTGGCTCGCGGTGCTCGGTACCAGTTCCAGGATCGCGGCGCCTAGCATGGCGCGGTGAGCCCACCACGGCCGAGCGGGCCGTTCAACCGCCAGCCGGGGCCCGGCGGCGGCAGCCCCCAGAACCAGACCAGCGGCCCCGACCAGAGCTGGCGCTGGATCGGGATCGTCATGCTCGTGGCGGTCCTGGGCGTCCTGGTGGTCACCTCGCTCATCCCGCACTCCTCGGCCACCTCGCTCCCCTACTCCAAGTACCTGAGCGACGTGAAGGCCCACCAGGTGTCGACGGCCACCATCACCAACGACACCGGCGTGGTCACGGGCAAGCTGTCCGACGGGGTCAGCTACACCACCCAGGGCCCGAGCCCCTACAGCCAGACCGACGTCAACACGCTGCGCAAGGACGACGTCAAGGTCGACTTCGCGCAGCCGCCCTCGAACATCACCGGGACGATCATCGTCTACATCGTGATCTTCGGGCTCTTCGTGCTGGTCATGTGGGCGGTGAGCCGCCAGGCCCGCAACCAGATGCAGGGGATCATGTCGATCGGCCGGTCCAAGGCCCGGATGTACAGCGCCGAGCGCCCCTCGACCACCTTCGCCGACGTGGCCGGCTACGGCGGCGTCAAACAGGAGATCTCCGAGGTCGTCGACTTCCTGAAGACGCCGGCCCGCTTCAGGGAGATCGGGGCCAAGATCCCCAAGGGCGTGCTGTTGGTGGGGCCGCCGGGGACCGGCAAGACCCTGCTGGCCAGGGCGGTGGCCGGTGAGGCGGCCGTGCCGTTCCTCTCGGTGAGCGGCTCGGACTTCATGGAGATGTTCGTGGGCGTCGGCGCCAGCCGGGTGCGCGACCTGTTCCAGACGGCGCGCAAGCAGGCCCCGGCGATCATTTTCATAGACGAGATCGACTCGATTGGGCGCAAGCGCGGCGCAGGCCTCGGGGGCG
>JBOGFV010000176.1:0-3598 GCA_050743525.1 Acidimicrobiales bacterium | reverse complement strand
CCGCCCGGCACCGCGGCCGAGCCCTCAGCTTCACCGGCGCCGCCACCCTCGCCGAGGCCGTCCGGATGTCGTGGCCGTTCGGCGGCCTCCCGGTGGGCGGGGTGTTCCTGGGCCAGGCCGGCGGGCCGCTGCTCGGGACCGCCCGGCTGGGCGGGCCGCTGCTGCTCACCGCGTTGGTGTGGGGCGGCGGAGCCGGCCTGGGCGAGCTGGCCGTGGGGGCGGCCCGGTGGCGTCGCGGCTCCCGATCGTGGCCGGCGGCGGCCGGACCGGTGGGGGTCGCGGTGGTAGTCGCGCTTGGCATCGCTGGCGCGTTGGCCCCCGACGGAGGGGCGCCGGCCGGCGCCATCAGGGTCGCAGTGGCGCAGGGCGGGGGGACCCGGGGCTTCACCGCGATCGAGACCGGCCGCTCCGGTGACTTTGCCGCCGAGCTGGCCGCGTCGGCGCACCTGGTCGGCGCGACGCACCAGACCCTGGTGGTCTGGCCCGAGGACGTGGTCGCGTTGACCCGGCCACTGGCCGGCAGCCCCGAAGCCGCCCAGATCTCGGCGCTGGCCCGGACCCTGCGCACGACGCTCCTGGCCGGGGTGACGGTCACCGAGCCCGACGCGCGGTTCCTCAACGAGATCGTGGCCTGGGGCCCGAGCGGGAGGATCGTCTCGGTGTTCGAGAAGGCCCACCGGGTGCCGTTCGGCGAGTACGTGCCGTTCCGGGGCCTCTTCTCGCATCTGGCCAACCTCGACGCGGTGCCGCGCGACGCCGTTCCCGGCCGCGCCAGCGGCTCGATGGCCACCCCGGCCGGCCAGCTCGGGCTGCTCGTCTCCTACGAGGTGTTCTTCGCCGACCGCGGCCGGTCCTCGGTCCGGGCGGGGGCGCGCCTGTTGGTGGTCCCGACCAACACGTCGTCGTACTCGAGCGAGCAGATGCCGTCCCAGGAAGTGGCGGCCGACCGGGTCCAGGCCGTCGAGGAGGGCCGGGACCTCGTCCAGGCCGCGCCGACCGGCTACTCGACCTTCGTCACCAACACCGGCATCGTGGTGCTTCAGTCGGTGCTGTCACGCCAGATCGTGCTGGTCGACAGGGTGGCGCTGCGCACTGGAGCCACGATCTACGAGCGCTTCGGCGACGCCCCATCGCTGTGGCTGTCAGGGGCAGCTCTCCTGGCCGCGCTACTGGCGTCTGAAGGAGCCAGGAGACGGCACGCCTAACGGAAACAACCTCGAAGGAAGTGAACGCCCCGGGAATTGTGGCGGCTCCATCACCCGGCGTCGAGATCGATCCCCATGACACGAGCGACCCGTATGAGATCTGCGTCTGCGGCCAACAAGGTGGCTCGGTAGCGGAGAGCGACGGTCGCGACCATGCAGTCGATGAGCCCCCGGGGCGTGATGCCGACCTGGCGACAGCATCGATAGACCTTCGTCGCGCCGTCGAAGTCGACCGTGCCGTCGAACTCGAGCAGTTCGAAGCGCAAAAGGAGGCGTCGCAGCTGTGCCTCGCGCTCGTCCGTCCGAGCGCCGGCGACGAGCTCCATGACCACTGGTTCGGTGACGGCAAGAGGACCTTCGTCCTGGATCAGCGCGACCATGCGCCGATCCACACCGCTCCCCGTGCTCCGGTCGTACTCCACCCAGGCCGACGTGTCGGCCAGGATCACGAGGTTCGTGGGTCGGTGTCGACTGGGATGTGATCGATCGCCCCGGCTCCATGCATGGCTAGGGCCTCCTCCCGCGTCATGGGCTGGCCAGCGAGGTGTCGCAACGCCAGATCGACTGCCTCGGTCTTGGTCCGCACGTGGTAACGGTTCATGATCTCCTGGACGTAGTCGTCCTCAATCTCGATGTTTGTCCGGACTCGGCTCATACACGAAGTATACACGTAAGGTGTATCACACGTGTACCGATTCGATCTCCAAGCCCCGTCCGTCCTGGCCCTGCATCGGTTGCCTCGACGGGCCTGGAGGTCCCACGCGACCTGTCGTCAGCCCGGGTCGTAGTAACCGGCGTGGATGTGGATGCTCGGGACGCCCTCGCGCTCGAACATCTCCCATTGAGCGGGTCGTCGTCGAAGGCGAGGCGCAGGTCGAACCCAGGGTGCGCCGCTCCTCGACGGAGCGCTGCTTGTGGCTTCGCCCAGCTTGCCGTCGGTCACCGTCAAACGGTCGATCTCGTGACGGCCCTGGGGGTTCACGACGCCACGCGATTGCTGGACAGTCAGCTGGATGTCCGCTGAACGGGCAGACACGCTGAGGGCCACGACAGATTTCGTTGTCGATGAGAACGCCAGCGGGCCCGACGATGCCGTAGTCGCCACGAACGTCCCGCCGGCTCCCCGCTTGCTATGTAGACGGAGGGAGCTAGCGAAGCTCCGAGCCAAGCGCCTCCGGCGGTGGCCAGTCCGAGCAGGCCCACGAGGGCGAACGGGAGGGCTCGGCGCCGGGGACGTTGCACGCCCGACATCTTGCCAAGGGGACATCGCTCGAGGCCGTCGGGCTCCCGGGATTCAGTCGTAGTAGCCGGAGTGGATGTAGATGCACGGGACGCCCTCGCGCTCGAACATCTCCCGGTTGAGCGGGTCGTCCTCGAAGGCGAGGCGCAGGTCGAACCCGAAGGCCCGCAGCTCCTCGACGGTGCGCTGCTTGAACACCGTCACCCGGGCGTAGTCGCCGTAGTCGCGCATGACCAGGAGGTCGTAGCGGACCCCGTAGCGGCGCAGCCACGCCTCGGTCTGGGGTCGGACCCGCAGCGGCCGGCCGGTCAGCAGGATGATCTGGAGGCCCTGGTCGAGGAGCTCGAGCAGCCGGGCGATCTCGCCGATCAGCGGGTCCTCGCCGCAGGCCTCGAAGAAGGCGTCCCAGTCCCGCCGGCCCCGCTCGAGGAACCGCTGGCGGCCGACCGCGTCGGACAGCACCCCGTCGATGTCGAAGACGACCGCCTTGGACGGCTCGACCGGCCCGGCCCGCCACGACCAGTTGTCCATGAGGTCGGCCCGGGCGGCCATCGTCAGGGCAGGAACAGCAGCCCGGCCCGGTGGGCGAAGTCCACCAGGGGGGCCGGGATGATCCCGAGCACGATCGTCACGGCCACGCAGATCCCGATCGCGACGACGGCCGGCCACGGCACCGCCACCCGGCCGGCCACCGCCACCCCGACCGGCGTTCCCTCCAGGATGAGGGCCGAGTTGAGGCGGCCGCGGTTCACCGAGGCGGCGTCCTGGCCGTCGGCGGCCGGCTCGCCGTCGGACGGCGCGTACATGAGCACGGTCACCCGCAGGTAGAAGAAGGCCGCCACCGCCGCCGACACCATGGCCACCACGGCCAGCGGGACCGAGTGGGCGTCGACCGCCGCCACCACGACCTGGAACTTGGTCAAGAAGCCGGTGGTGAAGGGCACGCCCGCCTGGGCCAGCAGCAGCACCGCGAACACGAAGGCGAGCAGCGGCTGGCGGCGGGCCAGCCCCCGGTACGAGGCGATGTCGTGGTCGGCGTCGCCGTTCCCGCCGAGGATGCTCACCACCGCGAAGCTGCCGATGACCATGAACATGTAGGCGAACAGGTAGTAGAGGGCCGAGCTCACCCCGCGGGCGTTGGCGGCCTGCAGAC
>JBOGFV010000175.1:0-5778 GCA_050743525.1 Acidimicrobiales bacterium | reverse complement strand
GAGCAGGCCCCGGCCGCCGTCGGGGCGGCCCAGCCCCCGAGCGCCGGACCGGCGCCCGGCGCCACCACGCCATCGGGATGGCCGGCGCCGCAGTGGCCGCCGCCGCAGTGGACCCCGCCACCGACGGCGGGCCCGGGCGGCAACGACCAGTAGGGAGAGCCGCGACCGGCCCCGGCTGCGCTGGTGGTCGTGCCCCTCCTGACGGCATCGCCGGTGACGCCGACGAGCCGACTCTGCTCGGTCCGCGCGTCGAGGTGAGGGTCGTTCGGCGCACCCGTGAACGGATCGATCGTGGCGACGGTCGACCGGCGGGCTTCTTCTGCGTTCGACCCCGTCACCTCGCCCACTTCGAGCTCCTGCCCGAACTGAACCCAAAGACCGGAGCGGGGGCCGAGTCCACTTCCTGGAATCCCAGCGCCGGAATGATCGCTGCTGTCGAAAACACGCGTCCACGCCTCTTTCGACATCCGCAGCCGCGGAAGCAGCGAGCTCGGAACGTCCCTGCCATTCGATCGGCATCAACTACGAGCGCACCGCCACGAACACGTCGGACGGCTCATTCCACCGCCATCACGGCCTAACCAGAGGCGCTCCACGTCCAGCGACAAGTGGTTCACAGCTTTGTTGACGGTCTGCTCGAGAGAAGCGCTCCCAGGAGGTGGAGGAGCCGGTGGAGACCCAAGGTGGGCGGAGGTCGGGCTGAAAGACCCTGTTTCACCGCGCGGTCCTTCCACCAGTTGCGCACCATGGGGGGCCGCGGCGGTGGTTCAGGCTGCCGAGGTTCACGTCGATGGGCTGTGTCGTGAGCGACGAGCGCTCGGATGACCTTGAGCGCCCGCCCGGTGGGGCGAGCTTCCTGGATTTTGGCGAGGTGTCGATTCCTCCCTCGCGGTGACGACATGGATCGAGAACGCAAGAGGAGCGGTTGGCACTGCGCCACGCCCCGAAAAGGGATCGTGAAGGGTGCACCGCTCGATTCGGTGGAACCGCACCCCCATGGCGTTGAATCTCTGACTGCAGCCCGAGCCGGCGACCCTGCGCTGCGCCCCCGGCCAAAGGCGACTCAAGAAATTGGTTCCACGCAGCTGCTCTGCCGTGGCTGTGGCGAGCGGTTGAAGCGCCCTTTTGGGTCGGTGTAGACAGACCAAGGCGGTTCGTCGGCACCGAAGCAACGAAGACAAGGGGGCCCTTGCGACGTCCACGGCACCTCGTTCGTCTGCTCCGAGTCCGATTCCTCCGAGTCCGATTCCTCCGAGTCCGATTGCTCCGAGTCCGATTGCTCCGAGTCCGATTGCTCCGAGTCCGATTGCTCCGAGTCCGATTGCTCCGAGTCTGCCTCGCCGTGCTGCCGGCGACGGGCCTTGTGGTGGGGCTGAGTGCCAGCCCGGCCGCCGCCCAGACGGGAATAACGCCGTTCATCAACTGTGTCTCCTACGACCAACCCGACCAGACCCTCACGGTGAACTTCGGCTACGTGAGCGCCAACTCTGACCCCGTGATCGTTCCGTTCGGCCCCGACAACTTCATGTCCCACAACCCGGCCAACCGGGGCCAGCCGAACGACTTCCTCCCCGGCACCGTGAACGACGCCTGGCACACCGTCGTCGATCTCACGGTGGACCCCAACGGGGTCACCTGGAACCTCCTCGGACAGCAAGCGATTGCCACCGTGAGCTCGGGCCTGTGCACGAACGCCCCGCCGATCTATGACGGGGGTGTCTCGGTCCTGGGCTCGCCGGTCGTCGGTCAACAGCTCGTGGCGACGACCGGCGCCTGGGACGGCGACGTGGTCCTGCCCTACGGCTTCCAGTGGCAATTCCAGGATTCCGGTGGCATCTGGCACAACATCTCCGGCGCCATGTCGCAGACCTTCACCCCGGCCCTCGCCCAGCTGGGCACGCCGTTGCGGGTCGAGGTGACCGCAGACGGTGCCGGCGGCGGGTCGACCACGGTCGACTCGGCGGCGACCGTCGCCGTGGGCGCGGCGACCAGCCCGCTGTCGGTGACCACGACCTCGCTTCCCGCCGGCCAGGTCGCCAGCGCGTACACCGCCAGCCTGGCCGCGACGGGCGGCACGACCCCCTACAGCTGGGCGCTCAGCGGCGGCACGACGCTTCCGGGCGGGCTGTCCCTCGATCCTGGGTCCGGTGCCATCACCGGCACACCGACGGCGGCCGGCACGACCTCCTTCACCGTCGTGGCCACCGACTCGACCAGCCCGACCCACCTGAGCGCGACGGCCGGCTTCGCGATCACCGTGATCGCCATGACCGCCACCTCGCTGGCCTCCTCCTCAAACCCCGCCGCGACCGGTGAGGAGGTCACCTACACGGCCACCGTCACCCCGACGCCGAATGGCGGCAGCGCCGACTTCACCGATGGCGGGACGACGATCGGCGGGTGCGGGTCGGTCCCGGTCAGCACCACGACGGGCGTGGCCGTCTGCGATCCGATCTATTCGACGCCCGGTGCCCACACCGTCGGGACGAGCTATTCGGGCGATGCCGACTTTGCGCGCTCCAGCGCGCCGACGCTCAACGAGGTCGTCAAGCCCGGGGTCGTCCGGATCTTCGGACCGGACGCGATCGGCACCGCCATCGCGGTCTCCCAGGCTGAGTTCGCGACCCCCGGCTCGGCCGGCGGGGTCGTGCTGGCCCGGTCCGACTTCTTCTCCGACGCGCTCGCCGGAGGGCCGCTGGCGGCGCGAGTTCACGGGCCCCTCCTCATCACGCCGGGGGCGTCGTTGAACTCGGGCCTCGACCCCAGGGTGCTCACCGAGGTCCAGCGGGTCCTTCCCTTCGGAGGGTCGGTCTACGTCTTGGGAGGGAGCCTCGCGCTGAGCCCGGGCATCGACAGCACGTTGGAGGGGCTCGGATATTCGGTCGTCCGCGAGGCCGGTGCCGACCAGTACGCGACTGCCATCGACATCGCCCAGCAGCTTGGGAACCCGACCACGGTCTTCGAGGTGACCGGCCTCAGCTTCTATGACTCGATGTCAGCGGGGCCGGCCGCCGTCACGTCGGCGGGCGCGATCCTGCTCACCGACGGAGCCACCCAGTCCCCTGCGACCTCTGCGTACCTGGCCGCACATCCAGGTGACCGGCGCTACGCGATCGGAGGGCCGCTGGCCGCCGCGGGTGCCGACCCCTCTGCGACCGCGATCTACGGCCAAGATCTCTACGGGACCTCGGCGACGGTGGCGACGCGCTTCTTCCCCCACGCGACCACATTCGGCGCCGCGACCAGCGCGACGTTCTCCGATGCGCTCTCGGCCGGTCCAGGTCTCGGGTCGGCGAGTGCCCCGATGCTGCTGGTGCCGCCGTCGGGCCCGCTGCCGACCAACATCGAGGACTACCTGTCGACCGTGGCCAGTGGGCTCGATGGGGGCACCCTCTACGGGGGCCCGCTCGCGGTTGGCGATGACGTCCTCGCCGAGCTGGACGCGGCCATATGAGGAGTCCGGGCCGGTGGCGCGTCATTTGCTGAGGGCAAGACCGTCCCCGGCCATGGATCAGCGCCGAGACGATCCTTGAAGATGGATCGAGCTCGGCCCGCTCACCGGATCGTGCGGCGGTCCCGCCGAAGCCATCGCCCCTCGCTCGGGCGATCCCCCGACAGCGCCATCGGCGACATCCGCTCAACACCACCGTCGTCGGCACCGCAGATCCAGTCACCGTGGGCCCGACGACCGATCAGCGCGGCGTCCCCAGCCCGGCGGGACTCCATGTGACTCCGGGGCCTGCCGAGCTCGATCATCGTGACCGCCTCGGGTTCTGAGACCCTTGGCGCTTCGTCACCCGGGTTCACCTCCGGCACCACCCCGAGCGGCGCGACCCGGACCGGCATCCTCTCGTGCCGCGCCGAAGCGGTGGCCGGCCGATCAACTGCTCGCTCGCCGCCGGCTCCGGCCCCGTCGCCGGCTCCAGCTGCTCGGGCGGTTCTTGGCCAACCACCGCCCGAGACCTTGGGAAAACGGGCCAGAACGGGGTTCGGGCTTGCCGTTGCGACACCCCAAGCCTCAGCGACCTGACCGCGTCACTTCCTCGGCCCGCCCGCCGCGAGGCGGCACCGCCGGGAGCCATCGTCGCCGGACCTCTGGCCCCATCGAGACCGTCGAGACCGGGGGCGAGCGCGCGACCCGCTGTGGTCACGGCATCAGCCGACCGGCCCGGACCCCGCCCCGGCGATCCCCACCACGGCGGCCGCCGCGCTCGGCCCCAGGTCCTCCAGCACCCCCACCGGCGCGCCGGCCCGCACCACCAACGGCACCCGCCCGACCCGCCGGAGGGCGGCCGCCCCCGGCCCCGACCTCCCGAACACCTCGGCACGCCCTGGCCGCACCGTGACCGAGCCGAGCGGCACGAGCCCACCGACCCCCATCGCCAGCACCGAGGCGCGAACCGAGGCCGCGCCGGGGTTGACGATGCTCAGCCCCTCGACCACCGCGTCGGCCGTGCTCGGGTGGGCCCGGGTGCCCGGGCCCGGGAGCACGGCGACCGCGCTCAGCGGCTGGGGCGGCCCCGACGAGAGGCCGGTCACCGCGCCGAACTGCGGAGCGCTGAAGGAGCGGGGCGCGCTGATGCTGCGGTCGACCACCACCCCGGGCCCGGAGGCCCGCACCGTCGCGAGAAACGGGACGCCGGCCGGGATCCGGCCCTCTCCGCTGGTCTCGAGCACCCAGGCGGTGCGGGGCCCGACGAGGTGCGTGAAGGTGGCCACCGGCGACGCCCCCGGGTGCACGGTCACGGTCACCCGGTCGGGTCGGCCGACCGGGTTGAACACGGTGATGGCGGTGGTCCCGTTGGTGAGATCGATCGAGTCGGGCAGGGTCCAGTGCCCCGACAGCGTCGGCGCCCCGAGACGCAGCGAGACCCCGTGGGCGCCGTTCACCGACTCGGTCTGGAGCATGGCCGCGACCACCGCGCCGGTCCGGGCCACCACGATCGAGGACACCGACGCGTCGTCCTGGACTTGAGAGTCGACCTGCTCGACGGCCACGGTCCCGGGCGGCACCACGATGCCCTCGAAGGGCGTGGGCTGAGAGATCCCCGACGGGGTGACGAAGGTCATGTCGACCACCGCGTCGGTGGTGGTCGGGTTGTAGAGGGAGATGGCCATGGTGCCGCCGTCGACCGTGGACCCCGACGCGAAGTACCACTCCGGCGCGGTCGAACGCGAGCACGGGGCCTCGGACCAGCCGAGCGGCCCGGCCACCGACTCGGTGACCAGCACCCCGCCACCGTCGAGCTCGACCGTCGCGGCGACGACCTTGCCGCCGACGAGGGGTCCCGGCACCACCACGCTCTGGGCCCGGGCCGGGACGACGACCGGCTCCGACTTGGTCGTCCCGGTGTCGCTGACCGCCGAGAGCGTGCCGTCGACCGGCGCCGCGGTCGTGTTCACGAGCTGGATGGTCGTGGCGGCCGTGGACCCCGGAGCCGACGTGCCCCCCGCGCAGTACCAGGCCGAGGACTCCACCGCCGCTGACGGCACCGCGGTCACCGCCAGCGCCGGTGGCGGGGGGGCCACGGCCCGGTGCGCGACCCGGTCGACCACCCCCGCCCCAATGGTGACGGCGAGCACCGCCACGATCGCGGCGACCCGCGCCGGCTGGAACCGGGCCCGGGCCCGCGCCACCGTCGGTGCCGGCGGATCGGTCCGGGCGTGCCGGCCGGCGTCGCTGAAGAAGTCCTCGCGGCCGGTCATCGGCGGGCCCCCGGGGGCGCGGGTGCGACGCCGCGGGTGCGAGGGGTGGGCCGCACCGTGGTCTCGCTGGGC
>JBOGFV010000174.1:0-4178 GCA_050743525.1 Acidimicrobiales bacterium | reverse complement strand
GAACCACACCGTCCCGGACGTCCCGGTAGGGCACGGGTTGCCGTCCTCGTCGAGGATGAGGACCTCGGCACCTAAGGCCCGACCGACCGTGCCCTTGTGCCGCATCCAGTCCTCGGAGTCGACGATGGTGAAGCCGTTGCCCTCGGTGGCCGCGTAGTACTCGAGCAGGATCGGGCCGAACCACTCGATCATCTGCTGTTTGACGGGCACCGGGCACGGCGCCGCCGCGTGCACGATCACCTCGAGGGAGGAGACGTCGGCGGCCTCACGGACCTCGGCGGGCAGCTTGAGCATCCGCGAGAACATCGTCGGGACGACCTGGGAATGCGTGACCTTGTAGCGGCCGACCAGCTCGAAGAATTGGGCGGCGTCGAAGCGCTCCATGACCACGGCGGTGGCGCCGAGGCGGAGGGTGTTGGCCACGCTGGCCTGGGGTGCCGAGTGGTAGAGCGGCGCCGGCGACAGGTAGACCATCTCCTCCCGGAACCGCCACAGGATCCGCAGGCCCTGGCTCACGGGCAGGGCCTCCGAGGGCGTGGTCTCGGGCAGCGGCCGGATGATCCCCTTGGGCCGGCCGGTCGTCCCCGACGAGTACAGCATCGCGAGGCCGAGCTGCTCGTCCTCGATCGGCTCGGACGGGTAGGCGGCGACGGCCTCGTCCCACGACTCGAACGGCCCGTCCCCGCCGGCCGGGGCGTCCAGCATCAGCCACCGCTCGACGCCGGGGCACAACGGCGGCAGCTGCCGGGCCACCTCGGCCTTCTCGAAGCTGGTGACGACCACCTTGGACAGGGAGTCGTTGACTACGTAGGCGACCTCGTCGACCGACAGGTACGAGTTGATGCAGGTGTAGTAGAGGCCGGTCCGCTCAGCGCCCCCTTCGGTGAGGAGCATTCGGGCGTCGTTCTCCATGAAGATCGCCATGTGGTCGCCGCGCACCAGCCCTGTGTCCCGGAGCAGGTGGGCGACCCGGTTGGCGCCGGCCTCGAACTCCCCGTAGGTGACGACCTGGCCGCTCGTCGCCATGATGATGGCGGGCTTGTCGGGGTCGTTCTTCGCGTGCTCTGCGGCGTACATGGTGGCGGCGGTCCCTTCGGGGTCGTTGCGGTCCGGTCGCCGTGGTCGCCACCGGGACGCCGCCGGTCGCACGCCCCCAGAGCAGCCCGCTCGGCTTCCCGACCGTCCGGCATTCTGGCATACCGACCCCCGATTGCCCCGGGGCCGGGCTGACCGCCCGGTTGGTCCAGGGTGCGGTATGGGGGCCCCGATCCGGGTATTCCTCTCGTGATGAGCGGCGACGCCGGCCCCCCACGGTGCCTCGCACGTCGGACGGCCAGGGAGTAGGACTGTCCCGTGCGGTCGCTCGCTCGCGCTCGATCGGAATCTGGACCCGCGGCGATGCGGCACAGGCGAACGAGGGCATGACCCTCGCACCGGGTGACGCCGGGCTGGAGCTCGACGAGACCGAGGAGCTGGTGCTGGTCCACGACCGCGCCACCGGGCTCGGTGCCGCGGTGGCGGTCGACGACACCACGCTCGGGCCGGCGATCGGCGGGGTCCGGTGGCTGCTCTACCCCGATGAGCAGGCTGCCATCACGGAGGCCCGGCGGCTGGCCCGGGTCATGACGCTCAAGAGCGCCACCGCGGGCATCCCGAGCGGGGGCGCCAAGGCGGTGGTGTTCCGTCCGTCGCCGACCACCGATCCGGTGGCCCGACGGGCCCTGATGGAGGCGTTCGGCCGGGTGGTGAAGCGCCTCGAGGGCCGGTACGTGCCGGGCCTCGACATGGGCACCGCGCTCGCGGATCTCGAGGTGATGGGCACCCAAGCCCCGGGCATCTGCGTCATGGAGCCCTCCGAGCAGACCGCGGTCGGCGTGGTGGCCGGGATCATCGCGGCGGCCGAGGTGCGGTGGGGCCGCGGCATCGCCGGTCGCTCGGTGCTCATCCAAGGGGCCGGCCACGTCGGTGTGGGGCTGGCGACCCGGCTCGCCTCGGCCGGCGCGGCGGTGCTGGTCGCCGACGTCGAGTCCGCCCGGGCCAAGCAACTGGCCAGCGAGGTGGGAGGCACCGTCGTCGAGCCCGACGACGTCCTGACGCACCCCTGCGACGTGTTCGCGCCCTGCGCGATCGGGCGGCTCGCCGACCCGGTCACGGTCGGAGCCATGCGGTGCGAGGTGATCGCCGGGGCCGCCAACGATGTGCTCAGCCACCGCCAGGCCGCCGACGCGCTGGCCGCGAGAGGAATCGACTACGTCCCCGACTTCCTCATCAACTCGGGAGGGGTCATCGCCATCCACGCGCGCCGGGCCGGGTGGGACGTCCGGCAGCTGGATGAGGCCGTCGCCGCCATCGGGACCCGGGTCAGCCAGGTGCTCCGTGAGTCCCTCGCGTCGGGCCGGACGCCGCTCGTGATCGCGGAGGCCCTGGCGTCGGAACGGCTCGGCCACCCGGTGGCGGTCCCCAGGTGACCGAGACCCAGGCCCCGCCGGTCGCGCCGGTCGCGCCGGTCGCGCCGGTCGCGACGCAGCCGAGCCTGCGGGAGGTGGAGCTCTCCGACAAGTACACGGCCGGATCTGGGACCGTGTTCATCTCCGGCATCGAGGCGCTGGTGCGGGTGGCCCTTGACCAGCGGCGGCTCGACCGGGCCCGCGGGCTCAACACCGGGATGTTCATCTGCGGCTACGAGGGCTCGCCCCTCGGAGGCCTCGACCTCGAGATCCAGCGCAACGCCTCGCTGCTGGACGAAGCCGGGGTCGTCTTCCGTCCCGGGGTGAACGAGGAGCTCGCCGCGACGGCGGTGGCCGGGACCCAGCTGATCGGGCACCTGCCCCGGCGCCGGTGCGACGGGATCGCCGGGTTCTGGTACGGGAAGAACCCGGGCTTCGACCGGGCCGCCGACGCGATCCGGCACGGCAACTACTCGGGCACCACCCCGCTCGGCGGGGCCGTCGCGCTGGTCGGCGACGACCCGACCTGTAAGTCCTCGACGCTCCCCTCGTCGTGCGAGCAGATGGCCAGGGGCCTGCTGGTGCCCCTCCTCACCCCCACCTCGGTGGCCGACGTGGTGACCCTCGGCCTCCACGCGGTGGCGCTGTCCCGGTTCGCCGGGACCTGGGTGGCGATCAAGATCGTCTCGGACATCGCCGACGGCTCGGCCACGGTGGCGCTGCAGGACCCGGCCGCCTTCATCCCCGTGCCCGACCTCGAGCGCGAGATGCACGAGCCGATCCTGGTCGGGCCCCAGTCGCTCGACGCCGAGCGTCGGCTGCTCTCGTTCCGGTTGCCCCGGGTCGGCGAGTATGCGCACCACGCCGCCCTGAACGTCGTCGACTTCGAGCCCCGCCGGCCCCGGATCGCGGTCGTTGCCCCCGGCCTCCCCTTCGCCACGGTGCGGCGGGCGCTCTCGGACCTCGGCCTTGCCGACGACGACCTCGACGCCCTCGGCGTCCGGCTGGTCCGCATCGGGATGGCGTGGCCGATCGAGCCCCTGGTGCTGCGCGAGATGGTGGCCGACGTCGAGGAGGTGCTCGTCGTCGAGGACAAGACGGCGTTCGTGGAGTCCCAGCTGAAGGAGGCCCTCTACCGCCAGCCCCACCAGCCGGTGATCGTGGGGCGGACCGACGAGGTGGGCCGTCCGCTCATCGCCGCCTCCGGAGCAGTGACCTCCGAGATGGTCGCGACCGTGCTCGGGCGCCGCCTCGTCCTGCCCGAGCGGGCCCGCCACCGGCTGACCCGGCTCGGCGCCCGCGAGCGCCTCACCCTGCACGTCTCGGGTTCGGACCCCGAGTCCGACGCGCCGCCCGCCCGGGCGCCGTTCTTCTGCTCCGGCTGCCCGCACAACATCTCGACCCGGGCCGACGACGACCAGCTGGTCGGGCTCGGCATCGGCTGCCACATCATGGTGGCGTTGCACGACAAGGGGCGCGGCACCCAGGTCGGCATGACCCAGATGGGGGGCGAGGGGGCCCAGTGGATCGGGCTCGCCCCCTTCACCGACGACCCGCACCTCTTCCAGAACCTCGGCGACGGGACCTTCTTCCACTCCGGCTCCCTCGCCGTGCGAGCGGCGGTCGCCGCCCAGGTCAACCTCACCTACAAGCTCCTGTTCAACCACGCCGTCGCCATGACGGGCGGACAATCCCCGTCCGGCGCGATGAGCGTTCGCCACGTGGTGGACC
>JBOGFV010000173.1:0-2015 GCA_050743525.1 Acidimicrobiales bacterium | reverse complement strand
GGCTACGGGAGCGCCACCAAGGAGCAGGTCCAACGGATGGTCGCGTCGGTGTTGGGGCTGGACGTCCCGCCGACGCCGGCCGACGCCGCCGACGCGCTCGGACTGGCCGTGTGCCATCTGCATGGCGTGGGGCTGCGCCGGGCCGTCGATGGCGCGACTGCGGGAGTGGGGGGGAGCGCATGATCGGTTCGCTGCGGGGGACCTTGGTCGGCCGGCCGGCCGAGGCCGAGGTCCTGCTCGAGGTCGGTGGGGTCGGCTACCGGTTGACCGCGTCCACATCCACGGTGGCATCGATGGGGTCGATCGGCGACCTGGCCCACCTGTACGTCCACACCCACGTCCGTGAGGACGCCATCGTCCTGTACGGCTTCGCCCACGACGACGAGCGACGCTGCTTCGAGGTGTTGCTGGGCGCGCACGGCGTCGGCCCGGCGCTGGCGTTGGCCATCCTCTCCCAGCTCTCCCCGGCCGCGCTCACCACCGCGCTGTTGGAGGAGGACCTCAACGCGCTGTGCGCCGTGCCGGGCGTCGGCCGCAAAACGGCGGCCCGGCTCCTGATCGACCTGAGGAGCCGGCTCGAGCTGCCCGATTTCTCGCTGGCCGGTCCGGCCGGCGCGACCACCGAGGCCGGGATGGTCCGGGCCGAGGTGCGGGCCGCCCTGGTCGATCTCGGCTACGGGCCCGATGAGATCCGCGGGGCCCTGGAGCGGGTCGGGACCGACGATTCCGAGGAGTGCGTGGAAGACCTGCTCCGTGGCGCACTCCGCGAGCTGGCGTCCCGATGAGCACGGGGGCGCGACGTGAGGTCTTGGCCGACTCGACGGTCCGTCCCCTCGACCCCGAACCGTTGGCGCCCGAGGAGGTCGAGGAGGCGGGTCTCCGGCCGCGCACGCTCGGTGAGTTCATCGGCCAGGGCCAGCTCGTCGAGCACCTCCGCATCGTCCTCGAAGCGGCGATGCAGCGCGGCCAGCCGGTCGACCACCTGCTGTTCGCCGGCCCGCCGGGGCTCGGGAAGACCTCGCTGGCCGGGATCGTCGCCGTCGAGCTGGGGGCCGGGCTTCGGGTCACCTCGGGGCCGGTGCTGGCCCGGGCCGGCGACCTGGCCTCGCTGCTCACCGACCTCCAGGAGGGCGACGTCCTGTTCGTCGACGAGATCCACCGGATGCCCCGCGCGGTGGAAGAGATCCTGTATCCGGCCATGGAGGACGCCAAGCTCGACTTCCTCATCGGCAAGGGCCCGACCGCCCGTTCGATCCGTCTCGACCTGCCTCACTTCACCCTCATCGGCGCGACCACGCGGACCGGACTCGTCTCGAGCCCGCTGCGGGACCGGTTCGGCTTCGTCGGCCGCCTCGACCTCTATGGCACCGAAGACCTCGAGGCGATCGTGCGTCGCTCGTCACGCATCCTGGGCGTCGAGGTCGAACCGGCCGGGGCCGTCCAGATCGCGGCACGCTCGCGGGGCACGCCCCGGATCGCCAACCGGTTGCTGCGCCGGGTCCGGGACTTCGTCGAGGTCCGCGGCGACGGGGTGGTGACCGGCGAGGCGGCCCAGCGCGGGCTGGAGCTCTTCGGGATCGACGAGCTCGGCCTGTACAAGGTGGACCGGGCGATCCTCGACTCGCTGTGCCGACGCTTCGGTGGCCGGCCGGTCGGTCTCACCACCCTGGCCCAGTGCGTGGGCGAGGAGACCGACACCCTCGAGGACGCCTACGAGCCGTTCCTCCTCCAGCAGGGCCTGATCCAGCGCACCCCGCGCGGCCGGGTGGCCACCTCGCGGGCCTGGGCCCACCTCGGGCTGGTCCCCGAAGAGGCGGCGCTGTTCTAAAAGAGGCTCAGCGAATAGGCACGCATCCTGGTGACCAGCGGTTGCGCCAGTCGATGAGCTTGGCCGTGAGCAAGAAGGCGAGGGCGAATTGGGCCAGCCGATGAACGGGCTTGCGGTCCGTGTTCCTTCGCAGCTGACCGAAATTCGAGAGCCAGCTGTTGGTGCGCTCGACGGGCCAGCGCAACCC
>JBOGFV010000172.1:0-5128 GCA_050743525.1 Acidimicrobiales bacterium | reverse complement strand
TGGCCGGTCTGGCAGTGGGCGCCGGGCTCGCGTCCGAGCGCGTCCGGGCGGTGCTCGACTCCGGCGCCTACGCCGACCAGGTACGAGCCGAGGAGGCCGAGGCTGCCGCCCTCGGGATCAACGGGGTGCCGTACTTCGTCGTCGACCACACCTACGGGGTGTCGGGGGCGCAGCGGCCCGGTCTGCTCCTGGCCGTGCTGCAGCGGGCCTGGGCGGCGGGACGAACCACGCTGGTGCGCGTCGCGGCCGAAGGCGGTCGCGGGGAAGACGGGGCTTGCCGGGACGGAACCTGCATCGTTGCCTCGGGAGAAGAAGGCCTCGCTGCGAGTGGAGGAGCCCAACCATGACCGACGACCAAGGTCGACGGGTCGGAGCGATGCCGGCCGCGGCCTCCGGCCCAAAGCTCGTGCATACTGTGCTCAGCGCCAGTAACGGCGCCACCCCGAGGACCGTTGTCACCACCCAGTCGGGGCTCAGCCTGGTAACCGACGAGCCGGTGACCCGCGGCGGCGAGGGGACCGCTCCCACCCCCCTCGAGACCGTGATCGGCGCCCTTTTGGGCTGCAGCTCGGTCACCTTCGAGCGAGCCGCCAAGGAGCTGACCTTCTCCTACACCGGCATCGACTTCGACGCCAGCTACACCCTCGACCTGCGAGGTCTGCTCGGCGAGGCCGACGTCCGTCCCCATTTCCAGGCCGTCGCCGTCGAGGCTCGGGTCCATACGACCGAAGCTCATGAGCGCCTCGGCGAGGTCGTGGAGCTCACCGAGCGTCGCTGCCCGGTGCGGAACCTCCTCGCCGATGCTGGCGTCGAGCTGTCGATGCGCTGGGGGTCCGAGCAGTCCACCTCCGCCTGAGGATCTGATCATGGCCGTAGCTGGAGACGACGCCGCCCAATTCCCCGCCATCGAGCGGGACTACATCCACCGCCTTGGGGCGGCCGACTTTGACTGGTGCCGCTTCGCTGCCCCATCTCCTCGTCGGCGCTTGCGCCGGCCGCTGGCCGAAGCTCGAGTCGGCCTGCTCTCCACTGCCGGCGCCCACCTCCTTGGCGAGGGGCCGATCGGCCCTGACGGCCCGCCTCGGGTCGTCCCCGTCGACGCCGAGGTCACCTTCCACCACGTCGGGTACGACACGGGCGGTGCCAAGGCCGGTCCCGAGGTCGTCTGGCCCGTGGGCACCCTGCGGTCGCTCGCCGAAGAGGGGGTGATCGGGGAGCTCTCCGAGCGGGCCGTGTCGATGATGGGAGCGGTGCTCGACGGCCGGGTGGTGACCGAGCGCCACGTCCCGGTCGCTGTCGAGCAGTTCCGCCGAGACGACGTCGATCTCGTCCTGCTCGTCCCGGCCTGACCGGTCTGCCAGCAGTCGGTCGGACTGCTCCAGCGAGGCTTGGACGACGCGGGGATCCCGACGGTCTCGATCACCCAGGTCCCCGCCATCACCGAGATGGTCCGTCCCTCCCTCGCCTGCTTCGTGGCCCACCCCTTCGGGCTGACCCTGGGGTCCCCGGGAGATGCGGCCACCCACCGGCTCGTGGCTCGCGACGTGCTCAAGGAAGCCGAGGCAGATCATCCGCCGGGCACCGTCGTCCCTCTCCCGTTCCGCTGGCCAGACGACCTCCGGGCCCGCCAGCTGCGCAAGGAGGCCCGCTGATCGCCGGCGTGTGATCGGTGTCGGAGGGGCTCCGCTGCCGTTGGGCACTTGGTCCCACGTCTTTCCCTCACCGGCTGCGCCGGCCCCTGCCGAGCACACGGTCGCGACGGCGCTTGGCGGGGGGTCGTCGGAACCCAGACCAGAGCGCGTGGCGGTGCGCCACGGCAGCGACGACGGGCTCCTCACCCTCGGGGGCCGCCAGGTGAAGATCAGGCGCCCCCGGGACCGCAGTGCGGACCGCTGGAGCGAGGTGGGGCGCTGTCGACCTACGACTGCTTCAGCTCCACGGAGCTGCTTGGGGCCATGGTGATGGAGAAGATGCTGGCCAAGATCTCCACCAGCCGTTACCGTGCCGGCCTCGAGCCGGTCGGGGCCGCCGTCTGGGCCCACAGCCGCGGCACCTCGCGATCGGGGGTCTCGCGGCGCTTCGTGGCTGCGACGGAGACCTTCACCGTGGCGCGCCTGCGCGTCCCCTCGTCCCTCGCACGGACGCTGCGGTCTGAACTGCGTCGAGTCCATGATCGAGATCTGCGAAGACCAGGTGGCCAACGTGAAGCGCTGGGAGTCGGTCCACCATGGCGCTGCGGTGGTGCGCGGCCAGGCTCGCCGAGGCGAAGAAGAAGTTCCGCCGTGTCAACAGCCACATGCACCTGGCCGCGTTGCGGAGGGCGCTCGAGGAGCACGTCAGGGCCGGTGGTACACCCCCACCTACACTCCCGGGCAGGAGGTGGCCGCATAGCTCAGCTGCTCGGGGCCGTCACCGGAGATCCTCGCTGGACGGGACATCCTCGCCGGCTACGACGTCAAGACTCTCGCCAGGGACTGGGCCATTCACTCGTCTACGCGGCCATGACCGGGCTCGCCCTCCGAGCTCTGCCCGGCCCCCAGTGAGAGATGAGCCCGGTGGGCGCGAAGCGGTCGGAACCGCCGACCAGGCGTCCTCGCCCGGTAACGTCACCGAGTCCAGGGAGCCATGGCGCCGGGGAGGGGAATGCCCATCCGGCCGAGCGGGTTCCGAGCGCTGTGGAGGTTCCAGGCCCGACCGAGCTCGTCACCGTCTACTGGCGGCCCGCCTGCCCGTACTGCGCGGCGCTGCGTCGGGGGCTTCGCCGTGCGGGGCTCGCGACGACCGAGGTGAATATCTGGACCGACCGGGCCGCTGCTGCCACGGTGCGGGCCATCGCCGGCGGCAACGAGACCGTGCCGACCGTCGTCGTCGCCGGGAAAGGGCTCGTCAACCCACCGGTAGGAGCGGTCCTCGACGCGGTGCGCGCCGTCGCGCCCAGTCTCATCCCCGATCACGGGCCAGCACCGAGCACTCGACGAACCAAAGTTCTCGTGGCGCTGCAGTGGATGGTCGTCGTGGCGCTCGTCGCCGCCAGCTTCCCCACCGACGCGGCCGGGCACACCCTCGCCAGCTGGGCGATCGACGGGGTTGCCGTCGCGATCTACGTCGGGTTCCGTGTCGTTAGGCGACGCCTCGAAGGGACCCGCGCTCCCCATGCGTCGACCGGTCGAGGGCCTTCGTGAGCCAGGTGGAGCCCGCCGGAAGCCCGACCGGGTCACCGCCGGGTCGGGCTGAGCGAGCCCCCTGCGCGTCGGCAAGTCGGACGGGGCGGGAGCGGTCACGCGGCGCAGCGGTAGGGGCGCGGCATGCTTCCGTCGCCGAGGCGGGCGGCAAGGAACCGCTCGATGACCAGCTGCTTGCCCTGGGCGAGGGAGAGCTGTCCCTCGGCGATGCGCATGTCGGCGCTGGTCGGTCCGTCGGCTCCCGCGGGGTGCCAGTAGAGGCCGTCGGCGGTTACGGTGAGCTCGGGGACGGTGCTTGCCGCGGTGATGTCGACGCCAGCATGGGAGAGACCGCGGCGCAGCAGCGGGCGTACCACGAAGTCGTCTGCTGGGACCCCGATGCGCGCGAGCAGGGCGGCGACCTCGGCGACCTCGGCGGTGTTCTCCGGCGTCTCGGTCATCGCCACGCGCACCGCCAGGCCGAGACCCATGAGGGTGGCGACGCCGTCCATCGTCCGTGCCCACGTACCCGAGCCGCGATGGGCGTCGTGGGTGGCCGGACGGGCGCCGTCGAGTGACGTCTGGACGACGAGCCGCTCGTTGCCGGCCAGGGCCCGGAAGCGCTCGAGGCGCGTCGCTCGCAGGACGGTGGCGTTGGTGAGCAGCACCGTGGTGAGGTGCGCGGCGGCGTATGCGAGCAAGGCGGTGATGTCGGGGTGCAAAAGCGGCTCGCCGCCGGTCACGTACAGCTCGTCGAACCCCTCGGCGACGGCCTCGTCGACGAGGTCGCGGAACCGCTCCGAGCCGAGCATCCGGGGAAGGGCGCGGGGCGAGGATCCCACCGCGCAGTAGTCGCAGGCCAGGTTGCAGTGAAAGTTGGTGTACACCCACAGCCGGCGGGGGAAGTAGGCGGAGCCGAATAGCGACACCACCGGGCGCTCCTCGGCCCCCTCCAGCGACTGGGCAGCATCGTGGTGCGCCCCTTCCTGCCCCTGGTGGCCCCGGTTTGCCCGGCCGACGCCTCCGCCGACGCCTCTACCCACGCCGTCTCCGTCTCGGTTCTCGCCCCAGCTGCCGCCGGCGGGGACGAACCCGCTCGGCAGCGACGAGCGGTAGAGGTGGTAGCGGCCCCGAGCCCGCTCGGCGGGGGGGAGCACCTCGAGGCAGGTCGTCCACCAGCCCGTCTCGATGGTCTCGACGAAGGCCTCGGGGATGCCGGCGGCCCGCATGGAAGCGGCCTGGGCCGCCCAGTCGTAGGGGAGGGCCACGAGCTCGGCCTCGGCCTGCCCCTCGGCCAGGTCCACCACCGCGTAGCAGACCTCTCGTCGCCCGTCGTTGGCCGGTTTGCCGAGCACACCGACGTTCACCACGAGACGGCCGTCGACCCGCTTCTGCCAGGGAAGCCCCGAATGGGTGCAACAGATGACCTCGGCGCCGCTCGCTCGGGCTCGAAGGCGGTGCTCCTCCTCTGACAGTGATTCCCACCAGAAGTCGTTGAGCCCGAGCGGCGAGCCGTGCACCAGATGCACGTCGCAGGCGCCGAGACGCAGGCGACGCTCGGTCGGGAGCCGGCCCATGAAGGCCGCGAAGGCCGCGCTCGTGTGGCTGCGGGTGTGGTCGTAGATGAGCTGGGCGTAGGTGTTGTCACGGGGATCGCGGTACCCACAGCCGCAGTCGGGGTCCCCGCGGGCGATGGCCACGTCGTAGTTCCCGGCTACGCAGGTGATCTCACCGGCCTCGATGGTGGGCCACAGGGCATCGATCTCGGCACCGAAGCCGCCGAGATCACCGAGGCAGTACAGATGCTGACAGCCTCGGCGGCGGGCGTCGGCCACGAAGGCGGTGAGCGCGTAGGGGTTAGCGTAGGGGCCGCCGCAGAGCGCGATCCGACTGGCGCCGGGCTTGGGCACAGCGGGATCAGTCACGCCGGCATCTCGGTGGACACGGCGGGGCGCCCTCGAGCGGGC
>JBOGFV010000171.1:0-8336 GCA_050743525.1 Acidimicrobiales bacterium | reverse complement strand
AGGTGCGACGCGGCGCGGGCCACCCCGCCGCCCCGAGCGTCCGGGCTCATGTCGAAGAGCAGCCGATCGACGCGCAGGCCCGGGACGGCGGCCGCCACGATCGACTCGGCCCGACCGGGGCTGTCAAGGTCGGTGGTGGGGGCGACCACCCGGTCAGCCTCGCGGAGGATCCGGGCCGCCCCCAGGGTCAGGTGCTCGGGGTTGCCCGGCCCGACGCCGATGCCGGTGAGCCGGGCGGTCCGCCCGCCCCGATCGCTGTCCGGCCCGGTCACGGGCCCAGGCTAGGTCGCACCCTCGGGGTCCACGCCCGGGGTTCAGCGCTCCCGGGTCGCGTAGAGATGGCCCATCGCCGCGCCCAGCGAGGCGAGGACGACCGAGAGGAGCGCCGCTTCCACCCACAACCGGAACACCCCCTGGGAGAGGGCCTGGTGTCGGGCGGCCCGCCGGACGACATCGATCACCAGGAAGGTCCCGGCGACGGTGGCCCCGAGGCCAAGACCTTCGACGAGGGCCCGCGACGACTCGGTGGTCCGACGCGCGCAGAGCAGCCCTCCGATCGTGAAGGCGGCGGCCACCACGAAGGTGGGCACGACCCAGAGATGGCCGGGCTGGTCGATCATCGGCCGCCCGTGCCAGTCCTCCTCGATCACGAGGGTCGGCGCGGCGATCGCGAACGTCACGACGAGGCCCTGCACCATGGCGATCCAACGGAGCGCGCGGGGGGACCGGATGAAGCCGGTGAGCGGAAGGCTCGCCACGGACTCGAGTTTACGGGCCGCACGGTCGCAACCCGGGTCGCCGCCCACTCAGCCCATCTCCATCGCCTCGTAGACGTCGACCGTCCCGCCGCTGGCAACGACCGGGCATCCCTGCGCAGGCGGCGAGCTGACCGGCTACCTGCGGGTGTCCAAGGCCAGCCGGGGCACCCGGGTGGAGGTGCACCAGCTGTTCGAGGACGCCGCCCAGGCCGAGTTCATGCAGGTGGCCTGGGCGGTGGTGCTCGGTCGGCTGAAGGCTGGCGTGGTCGCGGCGAGCGGCCCGGCCGCCCCGTCCCGACCCCGGCCGAGGCGGGCCAAGGGGGCCCGGGACTAGCCGGCCCCACCGCCTACGCTTTCTCGCGTGCCCGCCGACTGGCAGTTGCAGATGATGAACGGCGTCCACCGGACCCTGCTCAAGCTCACCGGTGGCCGCATCGGGTGGCACGTGGGGGGCATGGCGGCCCTCGAGCTCACGACCACCGGCCGCAAGAGCGGCCAGCCCCGCAGCGTGATGCTGACCTCGCCGGCCCAGCAGGGCGACGCCATCGTGATCGTGGCCTCCCGGGGCGGTGACGACCACCACCCGGCCTGGTTCCTCAACCTCCGCGACAACCCCGAGGTGACGGTCGCCTACGGCGGCCAGCCCAAGCGCCCGATGCGGGCCCGGGTCGCGACCGCCGAGGAGCGCGCCGAGCTGTGGCCGAAGATCACCACCAAGGCCAGCAACTACGCCGGCTACCAGCGCAAGACGAGCCGCCAGATCCCGGTGGTCCTGCTCGAGCCGGTCGCGACCTAGCGGTCACCGACCGGCCAGCTCCCAGAGGCCGGCCACCTCGACGCCTTCTTCGGCCAGCGCCCGGGACCCCAAGCGGCGGGCCCGTTGGCGCTCGGGGTCGTCGAAGTAGTCGACCGGGGAGGTGCCGTCGACCCGGGCCAGGACGAGACAGCCGACCAGCCTGCTCAGCCCCTCGGCGTCGATCGGCACGCTCGAGGCTTCGAGATAGGCGCCGGTGAACGCGTCGGCGCAGGCTCGGTAGCCGGGCCGCCACGCCGGCCGGTGCACGGCCTTGCACAACAGGTGCGAGAGCATGAACGCGACGTCGAAGCTCGGGTCGCCGCGGTGCGCGGTCTCCCAATCCAGGACCCAGAGCCCGCGCTCGCCGACCAGCACGTTCTTCGGCGAGAAATCGCCGTGGACGAGGGCATCGTGCCGGGCCCACAGCCGGTCGACCACCGCGTCGATCTGCGGCGCGAGGCCCGGGTGGGCCCGGCCGACCCGGAGGAAGAAGGGAGAGACGCGCAGGTCGAAGAAGTGGCGGCGGTCCGCGAACCGGGCCAGCGCGGTCGGGTCGGCCGCGCTGGCCGAGTGCCACGCCGCCAGCGCGCGTCCGAGCGATCCGGCCACACCGGGATCGGTCGCTCCGCCGAGCAGGGTCAGCTTCCAGTTCGACCATGCCTCGGGGGCGGCCTCCATGGAGATCACCAGATGCTCGGCGTCGATGTCGAGGATGCGGGGCACCCGGTCGGGCCGGAGCGCGTGGGCCCACTGCAGCGCCTCGGCCTCGCGAAGGATCCGCTCGGGGGCCGAGCGCCATTCCTCGGTGACCCGGAGGCGGGGAAGGGCCCGCTTGACGACCACCGACGAGGCG
Organism: Acidimicrobiales bacterium; assembly: GCA_050743525.1. Lineage (GTDB taxonomy): Bacteria > Actinomycetota > Acidimicrobiia > Acidimicrobiales > RAAP-2 > Palsa-461. The sequence continues at coordinate 5,929 of JBOGFV010000171.1, read as the reverse complement.
CCGGCGGTGAGGCGGACGACCACCGAGGACACCCCGCCCGTCAGCGGCTCGGCGGAGACCTCCTCGCCCGGCGGCAGCACGCCGCGTCGCCGGAGCCGGGCGACGACCGGGCCGAGCTCGAGGTCCGCCCGGCCGGCCGGCGTCGCCATCGCCGAAGGATACGGGCGCGGCGGTCCGGCCGGTCATGGACTCGGGGGCGGCGCGCCATCCTGGAGGGGTGCGTGACGACGAGCACGAGCTCCTGCGGAGGGCCGCCCAGGGCGAGTCCGAGGCGGTGGCCGACCTGTGGCTGCGGTCGCGCCAGGACTCGTTCCCCGCCAACCCGGCGGGGGTCCACGACGACGACGACGTGCGCAACCACTTCGCGACCGTCGTGCTGGCGCGCCAGGAGGTGTGGGTCCTGGAGCGGGGCGGGGCGATCGTGGCGCTCATGTCGCTCTCGGATGGCTGGGTCGTGCACCTTCACGTCGAGCCGGGCCTGACCGACCAGGGGCTGGGCTCCCGTCTGATCGAGCAGGCGCAGCGCCTGCGACCGTCCGGCCTCGACCTGTGGACGTTCCAGAGCAATACCGGGGCGCGTCGCTTCTACGAGCGCCACGGGTTCGTCGCGGTCGCGATGACCGACGGCGACAACGAGGAGCAGGCCCCCGATGTCCGCTACCACTGGCCCGCGCCGAGGTGAGGTGGTGAGGAGGACCGGAGCCCCCATCGGCCCACGACCTACATTCGGGGCGCCGAGCAGACCTCGACCCCTCAGGAGAGCATCGTGAAGTTGGCCACCATTCGCCGGGGCGGCGGGACCGCATCGGTTCGCATCGATGATGACCGGGCCGTCGAGATCGGACCGCCCGGGCTGCGGGCCCTCCTGGAGCGGCCCGGGTGGCGCGACGAGGCCGAGCAGGCGTCGGGACCCGTGCATCAGGTCGACGACGTCGACTTCGCGCCGCTGGTGCCCCACCCGGACAAGATCGTGTGCGTCGGCCTCAACTACCGGAACCACATCCTCGAGACGGGTCGGGAACCGCCCGAGCACCCGACCCTGTTCGCGAAGTTCCGCTCGGCGCTGATCGGCGCCCACGACCACATCGCCATGCCGGCCGCCGTCGAGCAGCTCGACTGGGAGGCAGAGCTGGCCGTCATCATCGGCTCACCGGCCCGCCACGCCACCGAGGCCGAGGCCGCCGCCGCCATCGGCGGCTTCAGCGTGATCAACGACGTGACCGCACGGGACTGGCAGAGCCGCACCCTCCAGTGGTTGCAGGGGAAGACCTTCGAGGGCTCGACCCCGCTCGGACCGTGGCTGGTGACGACCGACGAGTACGACGGCTCGAGCGGCGAGATCAGCTGCGAGGTCAACGGGGAGGCGATGCAACGCTCCGACGTCGGTGATCTGGTGTTCGGACCGGCCGCGCTGGTGTCGTACATCTCGACGATCGTGACGCTCCTGCCCGGCGACGTCATCGCCACCGGCACGCCCGGCGGGATCGGAGCTGCCCGGACGCCCCCTCGGTTCCTCGCCGACGGGGACGTGGTCGTGACGAGGATCGAGGGCATCGGCGAGTGCCGCAACACCTGCCGGGCCTGACCGCCTCGGGCTCCGGAATGGTTGCCACCACTCCGGAATGGTTGCCACCATGAGGGTCGGCCGTTACGTTGGATCGACCGCTCGTGCACGCGCGTGTCACCGATGCGCCGTCCGCCTCAGGGGGTTGCGATGACGTCGGCTGCCCATGACCACCACTCGCTCCCGCCGCCCCGGGTCGAAGAGGTGAGCGACCGCGTCTTCGCCTACGTCCAGCCCGACGGCACCTGGTGCATCAACAACACCGGCTTCCTGGTCGGATCGAACGGCGTGGTCAACATCGACTCGACCTCGACCGAGAAGCGCACCCGCGCCCTCCTCGATGCGATCGCTTCGGTGACGACGGCGCCCGTCCGGACGCTCATCAACACCCACTCGCACCTCGACCACACCAACGGCAACTGCTTCTTCGGACCAACCACGATCGTCGCCCACGACGGGTGCCGCACCGAGGTGCTCGCAGCGCCGCCTATGGTCCGGGGCCGGGGCCCGTTCCCCGACGTCGAGTGGGGGGCCATCGAGAAGGCACCACCGACCCTCACCTTCTCGGACTCGGTCACCGTGTGGGTCGACGACCTCGAGTGCCAGGTCCGCTACGTCGGGACACCGGCCCACACGACCAACGACGTCATCGTCTGGCTGCCCGAGCGCTCCGTGCTCTTCGCCGGCGACCTCGTCTTCAACGGGGGGACCCCGTTCAACCTGGCCGGATCGATCTCGGGGGCCCGCCGGGTGATCGAGGACCTGCGGGCGCTGGCCCCGGCGGTCATCGTCCCCGGCCATGGCGGCGTCTGTGCTGTGGGGGTGCTCGATGGCATCGCCGCCTACCTCACCTTCGTGGCCGACCTGGCCGAGCGGGCCCGGGCGGCCGGGCTGACCCCGCTCGAGGCCGCCCGCCAGAGCGACCTGGGCGAGTTCGCCGCGCTGACCGACCCGGAGCGGATCGTGGGCAACCTGCACCGGGCCTACGCGGAGCTCGACGGCGCCGAGCCGGGCGCGCCACTCGGGTTCGGCGCGATCCAAGAGATGATCGAGTACAGCGGCGGCACGGCGCTGCGCTGTCTGGCCTGACCGATGATGGGACGCGCGCACTCCGGGGCCGAGGCGACGGCGGGCTGATGCCCTACTACCGGTCCGCGGGGGAGATCCCGAGGAAGCGCCACACGAGAGCCGAGCGGCCCGACGGCGGCCTGTACGCCGAGGAGCTGATGAGCGCGCACGGATTCTCGGGCATGACCAGCCTCCTCTATCACCGAGGATTGCCGACGACGATCGTCGAGGCCGAGGCGTTCGAGGGACCGCCGGTCGCGACCGAGCCGAACCACCCGCTGCTGCCGCGCCACTTCCGGACCGGCGAGCTCGAGTCGACGCCCGACGCGGTCACCGGACGCCAACTGCTGCTCGCCAACTCGGACGTCGCGATCGGCTTCGCCAAGGCCGATCGGCCCTCCCCGCTGTACCGCAACGCCGCGGCCGACGAGTGCGTGTACGTCCAGGGCGGCACGGCCCTGGTGGAGACCGTGTTCGGCCGGATCGAGGCGGGGCCCGGCGACTACGTCGTGATCCCGAGGTCAACGACGCATCGCTGGGTCCCGAGCGGCTCCGGGGCCCTCCGGGTGCTGACCATCGAGCTGGCCGGATCCGTCGACATCCCGCGGCGCTACCGCTCGCCGGAGGGCCAGCTCCTCGAGAGCGCCCCCTACAGCGAACGGGACCTCCGGGGCCCGGCCCCGGCCGATCCGGTGGACGAGGAGGGGGCGGCCGTGCTGGTTCGGCACGGCCCCGGGCGTTGGACCCGCTACGTGTACTCGACCCATCCCTTCGACGTGGTCGGTTGGGACGGCTGGCTCTACCCGTTCGCGTTCAACATCGCCGACTTCGAACCCCGGGTCGGGCGGGTCCACCTGCCACCCCCGGTCCACCAGACCTTCGAGGCGCCCGGGGCGGTGATCTGTTCGTTCTGCCCCCGTCCCTACGACTTCGACAAGGACGCCATCGCCGTCCCCTACAACCACGCCAACGTCGACAGCGACGAGGTCCTCTTCTACGTGGCCGGCAACTTCATGTCCCGGAAGGGGGCGGGCATCGAGGCCGGGTCCGTCTCGCTGCACCCGGCCGGCTTCGTGCACGGGCCCCAGCCCGGCTCGGTCGAGGCGGCGCTCGGTGAGCCCGGCACCGAGGAGACCGCCGTCATGGTCGACACGTTCTCCCCGCTCGACATCGGGGCGGCCGCCCGCCGCTGCGAGGACACCTCGTACTTCCGGAGCTGGGCCGGCCGGCGCTGAGCGACGCCTGCGGCTCGGCGGTCAGCCCGCCGGACCTCAGGCGCCTCCGGTGGCGAGCCGCTCGAGCCGCTCGAGCGACTTCTCCATGTCGCGCTTGGTCCGCGTCGCCATCACCATGCGCAGCACCGCCCGGGTCGCCTCCTTGGAGATGTCCCAGCTCTCGCGGACCCGGGTGCCCCCTTCGACCGGCTCGAGCTCATAGCGCCAGATGCGGCCGGCGAACCGGGCCCCGATGCGGCTGGCCGGCCTGGGTGACCACGCGATCAGGCGCGGTGGGTCGAACTCGGTGACCGTGTTGAGCATGCCGTAGGGCAGGCCGATCCGCATGTCCATCCCGAAGCTCGCCCCCTTGGCCAGCCGGGCCGGCGCGCCTTCGCGGGCCTTGCGGACGCTGCCCGACCCATCGATCTCGGGGTGGCGGGACGGGTTGGCGAGGAGCTCGAAGATCACCTCGGGCGAGGCATTGATCACGCGCTCGACGGTGACGGTGTCTCGGGGGTTGGCCATGGCGGGTGAGCGTAGGCGGGGCGGTCAGCCCGCCGCGGTCGCCCCGGCCGCCACGAAGCGCTCGGCCGGGGCCGGGTCTCCGCCGAGGTGCAGGTGCAGGTAGGTCGCCAGCATGGTCGGCGTGGCGAAGCCCTCCATCCGGGTGCCGGCCCGGCCCGACAGCTCGAGCGCCGCACCGGCCGGCTCGAGGGTCGAGTAGTGGTGCTCGTGGCCGCGCAGCACCGTGCCGCGGGAGGCCACGGGGGAGTCGGTCTGGGCGGTGCCGGTCCGGTAGCCGAGGATGGCCCGCGATCCCATCGCCGCCTGGGCGTCGATGACCCCGGCGAGCCCGTGGCCGTCGAGTGACCGGGCCAGCCACAGCAGCCCCCCGCACTCGGCCCAGGTCGGCAGCCCGGCCTCGACCTTGGTGCGCGCGTCGGCCATCAGGGCCCGGTTGGCGCTGAGCTCGGCCGCGAACACCTCGGGGAACCCGCCGCAGGCGTAGAGGCCGCCGATGCCGGGGGGGAGCGCGGGATCGGTGAACGGGTCGACCGGGACAAGCTCTGCGCCCGCCTCCTCGAGCCGTTCCAGGTTGTCCGGATAAGAGAAGGAGAAGGCCGGGCCGCCGAGCACCGCGATCGGCGTCGGCCGCTCCGTGACCCGTCGGGCGCCCGGCAGGGGATCGACGGTCCGGGCCGGTGCGGCTCGGGCCACCCGCGCCAGGGCCTCCAGGTCGAGCCCCGCCTCGATGGCCTCGGTGAGCCGGGTCAGCGCCGCAGCGATCCCGGTCGGGTCCTCGACGACGGGCACCAACCCGAGGTGGCGGTCCCGCCAGCCGAACGCCGGGTCACGGCGCAATGCGCCGAAGACGGCGACGCCGGAGGCCCCGAGCGCCTCGCGCAGCAGCTCCTCGTGGGTGTCGCTCCCGACTCGGTTGAGGACGACCCCGGCGAGGCCGGTGCCGGTCGCCTCCTCGAGATGGCGGTGGTACCCGGAGACGAGGGCCCGCACCGAGGTGCTCATCGACGACGCGTCGACGACCAGCACGACCGGCGCATCGAGCAGTGCCGCGGCCTCGGCCGTGCTCGCCGTCGAGGTGGTGCCCAGGCCGTCGAACAGCCCCATGACACCCTCCACCACCAGGACGTCGGCCCCCGCGGCGGCCTTCGCCGCGATCGCGGGCACCGCGTCGGTGCCGCACAGGAACGAGTCGAGGTTCCGGCCGGTCCGCCCGGTGGCGAGGCGGTGATAGCCGGGGTCGATGAAGTCCGGGCCGACCTTGCACGAGGCCACCGCGCCCCCCCGCCGCGTCCACGCGGCCATGAGGCCGGTGGCCACGGTCGTCTTGCCGACCCCCGAGTGCGTGCCGGCGACGACGAGGCGCGGCCCGAGCCGATCGCTCAGTATTCGATGCCCTTCTTGGCCTTCACGCCCCGGTCATAGACGTGCTTGACCTTGCGCATCTCGGTGACGGTGTCGGCCACCTCGATCAGCTCGGGTGCCGCATCGCGCCCGGTGATCACGACGTTGGTCTTCTCGGCCCGTCCGCTGATCCCCTCGACGACCTCCTGCACAC
>JBOGFV010000170.1:0-3262 GCA_050743525.1 Acidimicrobiales bacterium | reverse complement strand
CTCCCGCTTGGGGTCGGGGGCACCGATGAACCGACCGACCTTGCGCCGGGCCCCCTCGTAGAGCTCGGTGGCGCCCTCGGCGGTCGCATACACGCCCCGGTGCACGTAGGCGTGCGTCGTCTCGTAGTAGTGGTCCATAGCCGCCAGAACCTGGCGGGGCTGGAGGGATGACGAGGCCGAGTCGAGGTACACGATCGGCCGCTCGTGCACGGTCCGGGTGAGGAGCGGGAAGTCCTTGCGGATGACCTCGACGTCGAGCGGGTCGACGGCGCTCACGTCAGCGCCGCCACTCGTCGTAGCCGCCCGACTCGATCCGGGCGGCCAGCTCGGCCCCGCCGCTCTCGACGATGGCACCCTCGATCATGAGGTGGACCCGGTCGGGGACCAGGTCTCGGAGGATCCGTTGGTAGTGGGTGACGACCAGCACTCCCATGGCCGGGTGGAGCTGCCGCACGGTCGTGACCCCGCGGCCGACCACCCCGAGGGCGTCGACGTCGAGGCCCGAGTCGGTCTCGTCCAGCACCGCCATCTCGGGCTCGAGGAGGGCCATCTGGAGGATCTCGTTGCGCTTGCGCTCGCCGCCCGAGAATCCCTCGTTGAGGTAGCGCTCGCCGAAGGCCGGATCCATCCCGAGCCGCTCCATCCACTCGGTCATGGCCACCCGGACCTCGATGGGCGAGATGTCGATGCCCTGGCGGGCCGACATGGCCTGGCGCAGGAACTGGGTCACCGAGACGCCGCTCAGGGCCTCCGGATGCTGGAAGGCCAGGAACAGGCCGGCCTTGCCCCGGACCTCGGGCGGCCAGACGGTGATGTCCTCGCCCTTCAGGCGGATCGAGCCCCCCGTCACCCGGTAGCCGGGGTGCCCGAGCAGCACGTTGGCGAGGGTGGACTTGCCGGCCCCGTTCGGGCCCATGAGGGCGTGGACCTCGCCCGTCGCCACCGCCAGGGAGACCCCGCGCAGGATCTCGTTCCCCTCCGCGGTGACGTGGAGGTCCTCGATCTGGAGCAGGGGCATCCCGGCGCTGTCCTGGGGGGTGGTCTCGGCGGCCATTTCGCTCAAAATCCTACTACTTTGGTCATCTTTTCCGATCGGCCCGATCCCGCCCCCCGCCGGCCCATCGGCCCTGTTCAGGGACTCACCAGCCGCGGTCGACCCACTCCTGGAGGCTGGGGGACTCGGCCCCGATGGTGGTGGCGGCGCCGTGGCCGGGCAGGACCACCGTTTCGGGGTCGAACCGGCCGAAGAGGCGGTCCTCGATGGACCGGATGATCGTCGGGAAGTCCCCGCCGTCGAATTTGGTGTTGCCGGGGCCGCCCGGGAACAGGGTGTCGCCGGTCAGGAGAAGCGGGGTCCCCTCGACGGCGAAGCAGATCGAGCCGGGGGTGTGGCCGGGGGTGGCGGTCGTGCGGACCCGCAGCTTGCCCACCTCGAGCACGGCGTCGTCCTCGATGATCAGGTCGTAGGAAGGCAGCATCCCGGCGTCGGCGGCGGTCACCGAGACGCTGATCCCGGCCTCCCGGACTGCCGGGACCGCCTGGATGTGGTCCCAATGGCCGTGGGTCTCGACGACCTGGTTCACCCCGAGGCGCTGGCACACCTCGAGCAGGGCCTGGTGCTCGTTCGCCGCGTCGACCAGCATCGCCTCGCCGGTGCGGCGGCACCGCAGCACGTAGACGTTGTTCTCCACCGGTCCGACCACCATGCGATGCAGCTCGCAGGCGGCGTCCTCCCAGATCCGCACGAGTTCGGGCACGTCCCCAGGATTCCACAGTCGACGCGGCCATGGAACCCCGGCCGACCTGCGACGACGCCGTCGAGGGGTGGTTTTGGAATCGTTCCCGTTGTCGGCCGGGGGCCGATTCTGGTAGACAGCGCACGACGCACGTCGGGGGCGGGCCCCGGTCGGCGGGGGCCGGGCGGACGGCCCGGGACGCCCAGGAGAAGAGAGTGCCGCGATGAACTTTGCCTTCAGCGAGGAGCAGGAAGAGCTACGGAGCGCCGTCAAGCGCTTCCTCCAGGAGAAGTCGCCCGAGACCGAGGTCCGGCGGCTCATGGAGACCGAGGACGGCTACGACCCGGCCGTCTGGTCCCAGATGGCGGACCAGCTGGGCCTCCAGTCGCTGACCATCCCCGAGGAGTTCGGCGGCTCCGGGTTCACCTACGTCGAGCTGATCGTGGTCCTCGAGGAGATGGGATCCGCGCTTCTGTGCGCCCCGTTCTTCTCGACGGTCGCGCTGGCCACCAACGCGCTGCTCACCTCCGGTGACGACGCGGCCAAGAAAGACCTCCTGCCCGGTCTGGCCTCCGGCGAGACCATCGGCACCCTCGCCATCACCGAGGACAACGGCCGCTGGGACTTCGACGGCGTCGCCCTGCAGGCGAGCGAGGGCAAGGGCGGCTGGACCCTCGACGGTCACAAGTCCTTCGTCATCGACGGCCACATCGCCAACCTGATCCTGGTGGCCGCCCGCACCTCGGCCGGCCTCAGCCTGTTCGCGGTCGAGGGCGATGCCGCCGGCCTCACCCGCAAGTCGCTGCCGACCATGGACCAGACCCGCAAGCAGGCTCGCCTGGTGTTCGAGTCGACCCCGGCCCGGCTCGTCGGCGCCGACGGCGGCGCCGCTGAGGGCCTGACCAAGACCCTCGACCTGGCTGCGGTGGCCCTGGCCGCCGAGCAGGTCGGCGGGGCCCAGCACTGCCTGGACAGCTCCGTCGACTACGCCAAGAACCGGATCCAGTTCGGTCGGCCGATCGGCAGCTTCCAGGCCATCAAGCACAAGTGCGCGGACATGTTGCTCGAGGTCGAGTCGGCCAAGTCCGCCGCGTACTACGCGGGCTGGGCGGCCGCCGAGGACTCCGACGAGCTGCCGGTGGTGGCCAGCTTGGCCAAGTCGTACTGCTCGGAGGCCTACTTCCACGCCGCCGCCGAGAACATCCAGATCCACGGCGGCATCGGGTTCACCTGGGAGCACGACGCGCACCTCTACTTCAAGCGGGCGAAGTCCTCCGAGCTCCTCTTCGGGGATCCCGCCTACCACCGCGAGCTGCTGGCCCAGCGCATCGGGATCTGACCGCCGGGCCGCCTCGGCGGCCCGGTCGGTGAGGTGATCCCAGCGCCGTGAGCGGCGCCTGGCTGGAGGCGACCGGTCCTGCCGGTGCGCTCCGGTTCTACGCGGCCGGCGGGTCGGGTCACGCTCCCGCGCCCCTCCTGCTGCTGTGCCCCGAGCTGCCCACCATCGAGGGCGCCCGGGGCGACGT
>JBOGFV010000169.1:0-3745 GCA_050743525.1 Acidimicrobiales bacterium | reverse complement strand
GCCTTTGCCGACTTCACCATACCCGAACACCACCGCGACTTTGCCGCCGAGCATCACGTCGGTGGCGCGCGCCAGCCCGTCAGGCAGCGAATGACGGCAGCCGTAAATGTTGTCGAACTTGCTCTTCGTCACCGAGTCGTTGACGTTGATGGCCGGGAAGAGCAACGTGCCGGCTTCCATCATCTGGTAGAGACGATGGACGACCGTCGCCAACGGCATCCGGGGCGTCACCGAGGAGACCACCACCGGCGTCCACCGGCTGTACGAGATGCAGCGGGACGGCACCCTGCTCTTCCCGGCCATCAACGTCAACGACTCGGTCACCAAGTCCAAGTTCGACAACAAGTACGGGTGCCGCCACTCCCTCATCGACGGGATCAACCGGGCCACCGACGTGCTCATCGGCGGCAAGGTCGCCGTCGTGTGCGGCTTCGGGGACGTCGGCAAGGGCTGCGCCGAGTCACTGGCCGGTCAGGGCGCCCGGGTCATCGTCACCGAGGTCGACCCGATCTGCGCGCTGCAGGCCGCCATGGAGGGCTACCAGGTGTCGACCCTCGATGACGTGGTCCAGGAGGCCGACATCTTTGTGACCGCCACCGGCAACAAGGACGTCGTCACCGCCGGCCATATGGAGAGGATGAAGCACCAGGCCATCGTCGGCAACATCGGACACTTCGACAACGAGATCGACATGGCCGGGCTGGCCAAGGTGCCGGGCATCCAGCGGGTCACGATCAAGCCCCAGGTGGACAAGTGGGTCTTCTCCGACGGCCACGCCGTGATCGTCCTCTCCGAGGGCCGGCTGCTCAACCTCGGCAATGCGACGGGTCACCCGAGCTTCGTGATGTCCAACTCGTTCACCAACCAGACGATGGCCCAGATCGAGCTGTTCACGAAGCCAGGGCACTACGAGAACAAGGTGTTCGTGCTTCCCAAGCAGCTCGACGAGAAGGTGGCCCGGCTCCACCTCGACGCCCTCGGGGTCAAGCTGACCAAACTGACCGAAGCGCAAGCCGCCTACATCGGGATCTCCACCGACGGGCCCTTCAAGCCCGACACCTACCGGTACTGATCCTCCGAAGGGAAGACCTCAACTCAGCGGGCCACGCTCGCACTGGCGAGCACCGTGCCGCTTCGGTCGACCACCGGCGTCGCTGACCTGATCGGCCGGCCCGGGCCTTCGGCCTGGCCGCCCCCCCTACGTCTGGAGGTCGCCGACCGCGCCGGCCAGGTCTTCAAGCTCGGCGCGCCATGACCCGGGTGGCGCGATCGGTCGCACCACGAACTTCGTGAAGTCGATGGCAATGAACCGCTCCAGGGCCTCGCGGAGGGCCGGCAGCCCCACCGGCACGAGTGGGCGCGGGTCCTTCCCCCGAGAGCGGGCGGCCAGGGCGGTGACCACGCGGTCGTCGAGCGGCTCGTGGGCGTAGACGACGTTCACCCCGAAGTGCTCCGGGCTTATCTCGCGCCCGGCCTCGTCGGCCGCCTCGAGGATGACCCGCTTGCCCGAGGTCGCCTCGTCGGTGTCGCACAGCGACGGGAGCCACCCGTCGGCGATCCGGCCGCACCGGACCAATGAGGCATGGGCCATCCCCCCCAACCACACATCGAAGGGCTGCTGGACCGGGAGGGGCCAGAGCGTCGTGGTCGGGAAGGCCCCCGACGGGCCGTCGTGGCCCACGCCTTTGCCCGCCCACAGGTCCCGCAACACCGGCAGCAGCTCCTCGATCACCGCCCCCCGACGCCGCATCTCGACGCCGACGGCGTCTCGCTCGGGCGCTTGGGCCAGTCCCGGCACCAAGGTGAGCAAGAACCGCCCGCTGGTCAGGACGTCGGTCGTTGAGACCTGCTTGGCCAGCCGCAACGGGTTGCGACCCGGGAGCAGCGCGGTGGTGCCGAGCTTGAGCTTGGGGTTGTGCCCGCCGATCCACGCCAGGGCGACGAACGGGTCGAAGGCCGGCTGGGTCAGCACCTCGGGGAGCCAGATCGAGTCGAAGCCGAGATCGTCGATGTCGTCGGCGAGCTGGCCGAACGCGATCGCGTCCGCTTCGCCCCGCCCGCTGATGCCGATCCGAATCTTCACGGGGCCTCCCGCAGCGCCGCGACCGCCCGCTCGATGCCGTCGTCGTCCACATCGTGGTGGGTCACGAACCGCACCACCCCCGGCGCGATGGTGCCGGCCCGCACGCCCGCGCCGGCCAAGTGCTCGAGCAGCGCCGGGGGGTCCACGTGGTCAAACACGACGATGTTGGTCTCCACCCGCTCGGGGTCGAGACCCGATCGGGGCCACCGATCCGCCACCGCGGCGGCGAGCCGCCCGGCCCGGGCGTGGTCGTCGGCCAGGCGCTCGACCATGGTCCGGAGCCCGACCAGGCCCGCCGCCGCGATCACGCCGACCTGGCGCATCGCGCCGCCCAGGCGGTGCCGCTCCAGCCGGGCGGCCTCGATCACCGGGGCCGACCCGGCCAGCATCGAGCCGATCGGCGCGCAGAGCCCCTTCGAGAGGCAGGCCATGACGGTGGTCGCCCCCTCGACCAGGGAGGCGGCGGGCCGGCCAGTCGCCACTTCCGCGTTGAATATCCGGGCCCCGTCGACGTGGACCGGGAGCTCGCCGGCGGCGGCCACGATCGCCGCAAATGCCCCGGTCGGCCACACCCGGCCGCCCGCCGCCATGTGGGTGTTCTCGACGGCCACCATCCCCGGCGTCGGAAGGTGGTGCTCGGCGGCGGCTCGGGCCCAGGTCACGTCAGCCGGATCGAGCAGCCCATCAGCGTCCTCCACCGGGGCCAGCTGCACCCCGGAGTTGGGGCCGACGGCGCCCAGCTCGTAGGCGACCAGGTGCTGACGGCGGCCAGCCACGACCGTGGTGCCTGGGCGGCCCAGGACCCGGATGGCGATCTGGTTGGCCATCACGCCGGTCGGGACGAAGACGGAGGCCTCCATGCCCATCCGCTCGGCGAACGCCTCCTCGAGCTCGTTGGCGGTCGGGTCCTCGCCGTACTGGTCGTCGCCCACCTCGGCTTCGGCCATGGCCCTCCGCATCTCGGGCGTCGGCACGGTCACCGTGTCGCTCCTGAGATCGACGACCGACGACACGGACCCGATGGTATCGGGGGGTCCCAACGCTGCCGCGTTCGACGGAGCGCCCGCGAGCTGCTGATGGCCGGCGGTGCCACCGTCCAAGCGAACCTATGGCGCGACCAGGAGGAGTCGTCGTAGGATGTACTGTGCGATCGGTACGACCGCTGGGACTACCAAGGTCTCTCGGGTTGATCCTTCCAACCATTCCTTGGGCTGAAGTCCCTGGTCATGATGGTACTACCGAAGGTGAGACAACTGACCTTACCTCGGGTGTTACCGACCGGCTCCAGTCGCTCGCGCGATCGGCCGAGAAGGCCGGCGCGACCGGGCTGTGGGCCTGCGATCACCTCTTTTGGCACCAGCCGCTGCTCGAGCCATTGAGCGCGCTGTCGGTCGCGGCCACGGCGACCAGCACGGCCACCCTCGGCACCTGCGTCCTGCAGCTGCCGATGCGCAGCCCGGCGGCGGTGGCTCGCGCCGCCCACACCCTCCAGCTCCTGAGCGGGGGCAGGTTCGTCCTCGGGCTCGGCGTCGGCAGCCACCCCGGGGAATACCGGGCCGCGGGCGCCGACTACGGGGGCCGGGGCCACCGGTTCGACGACGGGATCGAGGCGATCCGGGGAGCGTGGGCCCGCACCGGCGACCTCAGCGACCGCTATCGCAT
>JBOGFV010000168.1:0-4726 GCA_050743525.1 Acidimicrobiales bacterium | reverse complement strand
GACTTCGTCTACGTCGACGACGTGGTCGACGCGTTCGTCCGGGGGGCGGCCCGGGGTGGCGGCCTGGTCCTCAACATCGGCACCGGCCAGGGCACGTCGGTGAACGAGATCTACCGGGTCCTGGCCGCGGCGGCGGGCGTCGACACCGAGGCCGAGCGGGGCCCGGCCCGGCCCAGCGACATCCGCCACAGCAGCCTCGACCCGGCCCGGGCCGCCATGCACCTCGGCTGGCAGCCCTGGACCACCCTCGAGGACGGGCTGGCCGCGGTCCTCGCCGACTTCGCCGGCCGGGCCGGCTGAGGTGAAGGAGCGCCGCGCCGAACCGGTGTGACGGACGCGGTCGGTGCCCGGGCCGGGCGCCCCGGTGACGATCGGTCACCTTTCGATCGGCCCGTGACCTCAGCGGCCCGACCGCAGAGAGATCCCCCCGAGGCTCACCCGCCCCCTTGCCGCTCTGCGCCGCGAACCTCGGCCTGCTGATCACTCGCCAGCACGGCCCCCTCGCCAATGATCGTTCATCCGAGCGATTGCTTCGTCTCGAGTCATCGCTGCAACCTCGGCGTCCGTGAGGTGAAGCCGGGACTTCAAGAGATGGACGAGCTCGGCAGGCAGGGCTTCCTGGCGCTCCGGCGGCTGGCCACGATCTGGTGGTGCTCCGTCATTGACGCAGGCCCAAAACGAGGCCTCATCAACCAGGAGCTGATCGCGGAGAATGTGCTTCCAAAGAGCTGGACCGTACGTGTCTTTGTTTGGAGGTCGCGACACGCGGGTTCGCAGGATGCGACCATCCGGAAGAAGCTTCTCATACGTGATGTGATGACCGGTCTTCCCCTCCCGAGCGTCGCGCACGACGGCCCAGCTCTCGTTGATGCAAGACTGGTTGTGATCGGCCCGGGAGGGTGCCGGCCAGTTCAACGAGCGGAGCCCTGAAGCCAGTCTCGAAGTTCGGCGTTGGACGACAGCGAAACCAACTGGACCAGTCCCCAGTTGCCAGAGTGATTCGGGGCAACGTGGAGCCGATCAACCCAGTCCTCTGCGTACTCTCGTAGGACGATGATCGCATCTTCAAACAGGTCATCCAAAGATTCGCCTTCAGCAGCGAGGGGAAGCCCCGGGAAGAAGAGAACCCAACCTCCGTCCTCAGAGACGACCTGCGGGCGCACCTCGAGCGCAGCCAAGGTCTCCCGGAGGCGCTGTGCATCGACCACGGCAAACCGCTCCACATCCCGCCTTACCGTGACAGGGGCGCCGAGCGCCGCCCCGTCCAGGACCTCCTTGAGGCGGGATCGAGCATCAGCGACTCGGCCATACTCCCTCAGCGCGGGCATCAGATCTCCCTTCCAGGGCAGTCTATCCACGTCATGTACATAATGTACATGACGTGGATAGGTCGCTGGCCAGGGGTTTTCTTGGAACGAGGCGGTGCGCTCGGGCCGCCTCCGTCAACTTGGCGGCTTCTCGGCCGGGCGCTCCTTCATCGAGGACTAACGGAACAGGTCCTCGGCGGCCGGCCGGATGATCTCATCGGCCACCGAGGCGGCCCGCAGCCACGAGCCGGGCACGCCCCGCACCACGGCCACCGGGACCCCCCGGTCCTTGCCCATCACGATCTCGGCCGCCGACGCGATCTCGTCGGCCACACAGACCTCGGTGGCCAGCAGCTCCCGTCCCATCGCGTCGGTGGTGCCGCGGAGGTCGACGACTCCGGCGACCCCGGCGCACCCGATGGCGACGTCGGTGACGCCCTTGCGCCACGCCCGGCCAAATGTGTCCGACACGATCACCCCGACGTCGACGCCAAGGTTGTGCTTGAGGCCGGCGGCGATCGAACGCGCCGATCGGTCCGAGTCGATCGGCAACAGCGCGGCGTAGCCCGCGTCGACGTTGGACAGGTCGACCCCGGAGTTCGCGCAGATGAACCCGTGGCGGGTCTCGGTGATCACGAGCTCACCACGCCGCCGGAGCACCCGCACCGCCTCGGACTCGACGAGCGCCACCTTGGCGGCCGGATCGTCGCCGTCGATCAGGACCAGGCGGCCCTCCGCCTTCGACACGATCTTCTGGGTGACCACGACAACGTCACCGTTGAGGAGGTCCAGCCCACCCGGGCCACGCAGCGCCGCGACGAGCACGGCGTTCAGGTCGTCGCCCGGGCGGACCTCGGCGATGCCTTCGATCGGGAGCACCGCGAGCGAGGGGGCGCGCTCAGAGGGCATCGAGCACCACCTTGGCCAGCGCGTCGGCCCGGGAGGCGTCAGACATCACCGTCGGAGCGACCACGCAACGCACGCCCAGTGCCTCGACCCGGCGGGACAGGTCTCGGTCGGCCTCGTCGATCACGAAGGTCCCGACCCACGGTTGGTAGAGGCGGGCGACCCCGAGGGCCGTGGCGTCGTGGCCGAGCTCGCGCAGCATCCGGTCGGCCGGTCCCTTGAGGGCAGCGCCAGCCACGATCGGGGACACCCCGACCACGCGGTCGCGGCGTGCCATGAGCGCCTCGCGGAGGCCCGGCACGGCCAGGATCGGCCCGATCGACACCACCGGGTTGGAAGGGCAGCACACGATGCGCTCGGCGGCCTCGATCGCCTCCAGCACCCCGGGCGCCGGGGCGGCCGTGTCGGCGCCGTCGAAGCGGAGCGACGAGACGGCGACGTCGTGCCCCAGTCGCACGAAGTAGTCCTGGAACGAGACCTCGGCCTCCTCGTCGCTCGGGGGGTCGGCCAGGGTGACCCGGGTCCGCACCGGGTCGTCGGACATCGGGAGGAGGCGTGTCGGCACCCCTCGGGCCGCGGCCAGCTCGGCGGTGACGGCGCTCAGCGAAGCGCCCTCGGACAGCCGTTGGGTCCGGAACAGGTGGGTGGCCAGGTCCCGGTCGCCGAGCTGGAACCAACTGACGCCACCGAGCGCCTTTAGGTTCTCGGCCACGGTCCAGGTCTCGTCGACCACGCCCCATCCGGTGGTCTGGTTGTCGAGGCCGGCCAGCGCGTAGGTCACGCTGTCGATGTCCGGGCTGATGTGCAACCCGTGCAGGACGAGGTCGTCGCCGGTGTTCACCACCGCGGTGATCCCGGTCGGGTCGACGACCCTGGCGAGGCCGCTCAGCAGCTTGGCGGCGCCGACACCGCCGGCCAGGGCCATGAGCACGCCCGAAGCCTAGGGCCGTCGCGCTCGGGCCCAGGCCCGAAGACCCCGTGTGCCAGGCTCTTTGGCGTGACCGACGCCCGGCCATTGCGGGTGGCGCTCGACGCGACACCGCTCATCGGGCACCGGACGGGGGTCGGGGAGTTCTGCGTGGGGGCGCTCGGCGGGTTGGCCGACCGCCCCGATGTCAACGTGTCGGCGTTCGCGGTCAGCTGGCGCCGCCGCGGATGGCTCCGCACCGAGCTCCCGGCCCCGGTGCGCTCGCAGCAACGCCCGATGCCGGCCCGCCCCCTCCAGTGGTCGTGGCGCCGCTCGAACTGGCCGCCTTCCGAGTGGTTCCTCGGTGACCTCGATGTGGTCCACGGCACCAACTTCGTCGTCCCGCCGTCGCGGCGGGCCGCCCGGGTGCTCACGGTCCACGACCTGACGGCGGTGCGCTTCCCCGAGATGTGCACCCCCGCGACCTTGCAGTACCCGGCCGCCATCCGGCGCGCCCTCTCGGACGGCGCGTTCGTCCACACGCCCTCGGCCTTCGTCGCCGCCGAGGTGGTCGAGGAGTTCGGGGCCGATCCCGACCGGGTGCGGGCCGTCCACTCGGGCGTCCCGCTGCGCTCGGTGGTCCGGCCCGCCGAAGGCGTCACGGCGCGCGTCCTCGACTTCATGCCCCCCGGGGCGACGCGCTATGTCCTCAGCCTGGCCACGGCCGAACCGCGCAAGGACCTCGCCTCCCTGGTGAGGGCGTTCGATGGGCTGGCCGCCGACCGCGCCGATGTCGCGCTGGTGTTGGCCGGGCCACCCGGATGGGGCGAGGACGCCCTCGTCGCGGCAATCGACTCGGCGCGGTTCGCCACCCGGATCGTCCGGCCCGGGTGGGTCGACGACGCAGCGGTCGGCGCGCTCTTGGCCGGGGCCGCTGTCCTCGCCTATCCGTCCCGCTACGAGGGGTTCGGCTTCCCGGCCCTCGAGGCGATGGCGGCGGGGGTTCCGGTCGTCTCGACGCGGGCGGGTGCGATCCCCGAGGTGCTGGGGGACGGTGCCGCGCTGGTCCCGGTCGGCGATGTCGACGCGCTGACGGCCGCGCTCGCCGCCGTGCTCGACTCCGAGTCCCATGCCGCCGCGCTCACGACGGCGGGCCGACGCCGGGCCGAGGCCTTCTCCTGGGCGGCGTGCGCCAGCGGGTTGTCCGAGATCTATCGGGTGGCGGCGGCCGATCGGGCCCAACGGAGCACAAGACGATGAGCCGGGAGGATCGATCGTCGCGGCCGGTGCTGCTCGTCGTCGAGCAGTTGCGGCGGCGGGTCCCTGGGGGGATCGGCACGTATGTGCGGGGCTTGCTCACCGGTCTGGCCCGGCTCCAGGAGCACCGCGGCCAATCTCTCGATCTCACGCTGTTCGCCAGCCGGGCCGCGCCCGACCCGCTGGTCGGTCTCGGTCGGCCCATCCGGACCTCGGCGCTGCCGTCGCCGCTCCTCACCCGCGCCTGGGACCGGGGCGTGGCCCACGCGCCCCGCGGCGCGGCCGTCGTCCACGGCCTCTCGCTGGCCGCCCCGCCCATCCGTCGGGGCGACCCGGCCCGACTGGTCGT
>JBOGFV010000167.1:0-2384 GCA_050743525.1 Acidimicrobiales bacterium | reverse complement strand
CTCGATGGGCAGCGTCGGCTCGCTGGCCGGCTGGACCAGCACCATCATCCGGATCGAGCGGGGCCTGCTCGCCTTCGAGAAGGCCCGCTCCAAGCTGGACGTACGCTCGATGGACGATCCCGATGCCCTCGTTCGCCTCGACAACCTCGACAAACGGATCGCCTTCAAGTCCCTTGAGCGGCCCTTCGACCCCGACGGGCCACTCTTCATCGACTACGAGGACCACGTGAACAACTACTCCGGCACCGAGCGCCGGACGGTGGTGAGCATCCGGTGAGCATCAGCGTCACCCTGCACGTGCCGAGCGAGCCCGACGCCTCGACCTGGCGGGCCCGGGTCATGGAGAGCGCGACGATCGACGAGGTCATCGAGAAGGAGGACGGCATCGCCCCATGGCTGTGGGAGCGGTGGCGGGTCCTCGAGCGGGCCGGGCTCGACCGGCCGGCCTTCGTGGCGATCGTCGCCGGCTACAAGCGCGAACTGTGGCTGTGGCTGATGGGGGAGCGGACCTGGGCCCAGTGCTGCTCGGGGCTGATCGGGCGCATCGCCCGGCGCCTGCCGAGCGCCTGACCGAAACCGGAACGGCTCGCACCGGGCCGTGAGCCTCGGAGCCGATCGACCCGCCCTGTCGCTGCAGGGCGTGCGGGTCGTGCGCGATGGCCGGGCCCTGCTCGCCGATGTGGACTGGGAGGTCCGGTCGGGGGAACGCTGGGTGATCCTCGGCCCCAACGGTTCGGGCAAGACGACCCTCCTCCGGGTCGCCGGCGCGCGCCTTTGGCCGACTGCGGGGACCGTCGAGGTCCTCGGGGAACGGATCGGACGCGTCGATGTCCGGACGCTGCGGGCGCGGGTGGCTTTCGTGAGCGGAGCGGTGGCCCGCGAGCTGCGAGCCACCCAAAGCGTCCGCGAGACCGTGGCGAGCGGGAAGTACGGCGCGCTCGAGGTCTGGTGGCACGCCTACCGCGACGAGGACTGGGCCGAGGCCGACCGACTGTTGGCGGAGGCCGAGGTCGGCGGGCCCCACGGGGTGGGGGACCGGGAGTTCGGCGTCATCTCGGAAGGGGAGCGCCAGCACGTCCTCCTGGCCCGCGCGCTGATGAGCCGGCCCGAGCTCCTGCTCCTCGATGAGCCCGCGGCCGGTCTCGACATGGGAGCCCGGGAACGGTTGCTGTCGGTGCTCGGCAACCTGGCCGCCGATCCGGCGACGGCGCCCCTCGTGCTGGTCACTCACCACACCGAGGAGATCCCGCCCGGCATCACCCACGCCGTCCTTCTTGCCGACGGCCGGATCCAGGCGGCCGGCCCGGTCGACGAGGTGCTCACCTCCGGCGCGGTGTCCCGCTGCTTCTCGGTACCGGTGACGGTCGGGAGGGACGGCTCCCGGTGGTGGAGCCGGGCGACCAGCGTGCGTTCGCCGTAGCGTCACTCTGGGTCACCATCCACCAACGAAAAGTGGCCCCTCGTTAGCGTTGAGCCTCGGAAGGTCGATCGAAGGGAGCTTGCGCCGGTGATCGTACTGATCCTGGTGGCCGTGTTGTGGGTCGCGGTCCTGGTCCCAAGCGTCGTGTTGAAGGTCCGCGAGCGCCGCTCGGCCGGCTCGATCGGTCGGTTCCACCAGCGTCTCGACCTCCTCGAACGCACCGGCCCCAAGACCGTCGAGCCCGCCTACCGCCTGACCGGCACCGAGGCCATGGCGACCTCGTGGTCGCCCATCGTCGTCTCCACCCCGCCACCGCCCCTCCGGCCCAACCTCACCCTGGTCCCGCCGGTTGTCGACGCCGTTCCCGACGACGACGACCTGCAGAACCTTCGACCGCTGGTGTTGAAAGAGGTCGTCATGGAACCCCACTTTGTCACCGAGGAGCCGGGCGACCAGCGGGTGCTGGAAGAGGAGATCGGCGAGATCCCCACCATCTCGCCCCGCGGTATGGCCGCTCATGACCGCCGCAAGCTCGCCCGTCGCCGTCGCCGCGATGTGTTCGCGGCGCTGTGCGGGCTGACCGCGCTCACCGCGCTCCTCGGTCTTGCTCCGGCTCTCCGGGGGGCCTGGGTCGTCTCGGGCATCGTGCTGACCGCGCTCGTCGCCTTCGTCGGCCTCGCCGTCTACGGGCAGCGGATCGAGGCCGAGCGGCACCACCTGGCCAAGCTGAGGGCGGCCGAGGAAGCTGCACACGTCGGGGACGGTACTGAATCGCCCATGGTCAAGTACCTCTCCGAGGACGAGCTGGCTCAGTACCGTGACGCCGTCGCCGACCGCTACGAGGCCGAGGACGCCCGCCTCGCCGCCGAGGCGTAGACAAAGCATCCTCCTAGGAGGTCAGCCCCGAGGGTCCGGGTAGCCTGAACCGGTTCGGGGGTGTAGCTCAGTTGGCAGAGCGCTACGT
>JBOGFV010000166.1:0-6520 GCA_050743525.1 Acidimicrobiales bacterium | reverse complement strand
GGTCGACTCCGGTGCCACACAGCAAGCGGGCTACGACCTCGATCGGTCGCTGGGTGGCGGACAGCCCGATCCGCTGCAGCCGTCCCCCCTCCCCTTCGACCAGGTGGGCCAGCCGCTCGAGGCTGAGGGCCAGGTGGCTCCCCCGCTTGTCCCGGGCGAGGGTGTGGACCTCGTCGACGATGACCGTTCGGACGTGCCGAAGCATGTCGCGGGAGGACTTGGCGGTGAGGAGGAGGTAGAGCGACTCGGGCGTGGTCACCAGGAGCTGCGGCGGCTTCTTCAGCATCGCCCGGCGCTCGGCCGGGTCGGTGTCGCCGGTGCGGGTGGCGACCGTGACGCGCGGGACCGGCCGGCCCATCCGCTCGGCTTCGGCCCGGATGCCCTCCAGCGGGACTTGGAGGTTTTGATGGACGTCGGCGGCCAGGGCCCGGAGCGGCGAGATGTAGACGACGGTCGGCCCGGGGCCGCTCTCAGTCCCCTGCGTGGTGGCCCGGCACGCTTCGTCGATCGCGACGAGGAAGCCCGTCAGGGTCTTGCCGGTGCCGGTCGGCGATGCGACCAACACATCGCGCCCTTGGGCGATCAGCGGCCACGCGCCGAGCTGAGGCTCGGTCGGTCCGTTCGGGAACTGCCGGTCGAACCATGCCCGCACGACCGGATCAAACATCTCGAGGACCGGGCGCACCTCACCCATCTTTGTCGTCATGACCCCAGCCCAGCATCGGGTTGTGACGGCTCGGAGCCGTCCAGGACCCGTTCGACCTCATGGCGGCCGGCCTCGACCATGGCCGGCGAAGACCCGAAGTCACGGAAGTCGTCCACCAAGCGGCCCGTGCCACTGAACACGAACACCTCGACACCCGGAGGGAGAGACTCGATCTCCCGGGTGAAGCGGGCGTGGACACTCGTGAAGAAGGCTGAGATCACCGCTTCGATGGGCCGCTTGCCGATCTGGGGGGCCTGCTCGCTCGGACCGCACAGGAGCACGTAGATCCGGGTCGCGCCGCCCTTGATGGCCCGGCTGATCGGCACGTTGTCGACGACCCCGCCGTCGATGCACAGCTCTCCATCGATCGCCACCGGGGGGAAGATGCCCGGGATCGCAGCCGACGCCAGCACCGATTCGATGATCGGGCCGTGCGACAGCCACCGTTCACGCCCGTCGGTCAGCGACGTGACCACCACCTCGAGCGGGATCTCGGTGTCCTCGATCCGGTCGACCGCGAGGCCGACCTCGAGCACCTTTCGGAGTCCGCTGTTCGAGTACACCGACGAGCGCTGCTGGAAGAACATCCAGGGCCCGTGCACGCGGGCCTTGGGGAAGATGTCGTCGGGGTGGAGGTGGACCCAGACGTCCTCGAGCCGCTTGACGCCGTCGGCAGAGGGGTCGGCCGCGTAGGCGGCGGCGTTCACCGCACCGACCGAGGCCCCGTAGACGCGGTCGGGTCGGATGCCCCGCTCGGACAGGGAGGCCAGCATCCCGACCTGGACGGCACCGCGCGACCCCCCGCCAGCCAGGACGAAGGCCGTCTGCCCGGGCTTGCGGGCTCGGCGTCGCTTCCACCAGGGGCGGCCACTCATCGGCGTTCGCCGCCGTCCTCGACGAGCCCGGGTCCGTTCGAACTCGGCGGCGCGGACCCGGCGCGGCGGGCCACGTACCGGGCTTTCCAGGCCTCCCGGCCCGGGCGGTCCCGGCGCACGCCCCACCGGATCGCCACCACCGCCAGCACCAACAGGGCCAAGGCGAACACGCCGAAGACCACCCCAAACGCCAGGTCGGTGGCCGGGGCGGGGCCGAGCAGGGTCATCACCGGATGGATGCTACGGGCGACCCTGAGGCCGTGTCACAGCTGCACGTCATCGTTGAGGTCATGCCAAGCCAGGTCGTCCTCGCTCGAGGAGAGCTCACGGAGTCCCACGCCGGTGAGGGCGGCGGCGGGGACGTCCTGGCGGCACTTCGTGGCGATGCCACCCGTCGAGCGGTGGTCGACCCCGGCTTCGCCGGGGGCCTCCGGGAGTGGCTCGAGGACGGGCTGTGCGACCTCGAGGCCGACCCCGAGCGCCCGTGCATCGTCACCAAGCAGGTCCTCCGGGACGCCCTGGACGGCCGGGCACCGGGCCCGGCCGATGCCGCCGTGACCAAACCGCTGGCCCTCGGGGCCATGGTCGACGCCCTCTTCCGCCAGCTCGTGACCACCGGTCGGATCGACGATCCGACCGGCGAAGGGCTCGATGCGCTGCGGGCTGACGATCGAAGGTCCGAGATCGTGGACTTCGTCTGCGGCCTCAGCGGGCCCGACGGCGCCGCCTTCGAGGACGAGCTCGAGACCCAGTGCGCCATCATGGTCAGCCGCTGGCCCCGGCTGTCGCCGGCGTGGCTGCCACGGACTCAAGAGCGGATCGCGATCCCGCTGGGCGGCGGCTCGATCGTGCTCATCGGCATCATCGACCTGATCGTCGGCGCCCCGTCGGCCGGCCGCGCCTCGGTCGGACTCGTGGAGGTCAAGTCCGGCCGGCCTCGCCCGGAGGACCGAGACGACCTCCACTTCTATGCGCTGCTCGAGACGCTCCGCAGTGGCGCCCCGCCGTTCCGGCTCGCGACCTTCTACACCCGCTCGGGCCAGGTCAGCACCGAGGACGTCGGCGACGAACTGCTCATTGACGCAGTCCGCCGGGTCCTCACGGGCATCGGGAAGATCGGCGCGGCCTGATGGTCGGGACCTCGCTGTCGCCGATCGCGCTCCCCAAGTCCGAGGAGCTGACCAATGCACTGATCGCGCCCGGTCCAACCCTCGTCGACCGGTCCGAGTTCGATCAGCTCCGTGCCGACCTCGAGGCCCGGCTCGCCGCAGCGTCAGCGACCCTGCCCGGCGATCGACCGCTCCGGGTCGACGGCTACCGGCTGGGACATCCGGACCCGTTGGAGGACGAGGCCAAACCCTTCGAATGGGGCCTGCGGACCGCCCGCCGGCCGCTCGGGCTGGATTGTGCAAGGCAGTGCGTCGCCGATCGGCGCGTGCATCCGGTCGACGCCGCCCAGGCGGTCGTCGCAGGGCTGATCGGACGGGCCGCCCAGGGCGCGGAGCGGCCCGGGTCGCTCGGCGAGTGGCTAGCCGCGCTGACCAACGGTGCCCGCGGGGTCGTGCAGGCCGAGGCGGTCGGATGGGCGTCCAAGCTGGTGACCACGCTCGACTGGGCGAGGCTGCCGCGTCCGATCATCGGGGCCGACCGCTCCGTCGTCTTCCCGGCCGCCCCCCAGGTCCTGTTGCGGGGCCGGATCGAGGTACGGGTCTCAACTGCAAGCCGGAGCCAAGCCCCAACCGGCACCGGCCGAACGGAGTGCTTGTTCCTGATGATGACCGGGCGTCCGAGCCCGAGCTCAGACGTGGAGCTCGGGCTGCCGGCCCTCACCGTCGCCTGCGACCCTCGCCGGCCGGCGGTCCCGGTCCGCGTCATCGGGTGGTGGCCAGAGTGCGGCCGGGCCCAGGTGGTCCCGGTCGACCTTCGACTCCTGGAGCGGACAGTCGAGCGGGTGGTCGAGACCGTCACCATCGCGGCCACCCAGCGTCGGAACGACCCGATCGCGGCCTGACCCAAACCGGCCGGAGGCGGCCCTCCCGGGGTGCCGACTCGGCGCCAGGTGACCCCGATGCCGACGGCCTGGTGACCGTCGCGACCGATTCCCGCTCTTCGCCGGGATGTAGAACTCCGCTGCCCATGACCGCGTGGAAACGCTTCAGGCACGGCCCGGCGAGAACGATGTGATTCTGCTACGAGCGGAGGGAGTGGGATTCGAACCCACGGGAACCGAGGTCCCACGGCTTTTCAAGAGCCGCGCATTCGTCCGCTCTGCCATCCCTCCTCGTTTGCCCCCTCAGGAGGGCCACTCAGGAGCCAGCTTCGCCGATCTGGGAGCGCAGGGAACGAACCCACTCGTCGGCGTCGCGCCATGACCGCTCCGCCTCTCGCCGTCGACCGGGCGCGTGGTGCCCGGCCGCTGGGTAGGAGCCGAGGAACTTCACCCGAGCCAGGTTGGCATGGAGGTCCCGGAGGCAGTCGGCCACGATCTCGTCGGCGATGTGCCCGTCGAGGTCGATGACAAAGCAGTAGTCACCGAGACCCTGCTTGGTCGGACGCGATTCGAGCTTGGTCAGATTGATCGCGCGGGCCGAGAACTGTCCGAGGATCGAGTGCAGGTTGCCCGGCCGGTCCGACCCCTGGAAGCACACGATGCTGGTGCGGTCGTGGCCGGTCGCCCGGGGCACGCCCGAGCGGGCCACCGCCACGAACCGGGTCTGGTTCTCCGGGTGGTCCTCGATCGCCTCGGCCAGCACGACGAGGCCGTAGACCTCGGCGGCGGCGGGTGGAGCGATGACCGCCGCCGTTGGGTCCGGGTGCTCCCCCAGCTCGCGAGCGGCGTCGGCCGTGGAGGCGGCGGCCCGGTGCTCGGCGTCGGGGGCGTTGGCGGCCAGGAACTTCCGGCACTGGGCGAGGGCGTGGGGATACGAGGACACCACCTTCACCTTGCCGACCTTGGTCCCGGGGTGGGCCAGGAGGGCCAGGTGGATGTCGAGCACGACCTCGCGTTGGATCAGCAGCTCGAAGTCGAACACCAGGCTGTCCAGGGTGATCGGGACGGTCCCTTCGATCCCGTTCTCGATCGGGACGAAGCCGAGGTCGACCCCTCCGGCGTGGACGGCATCGAGGACGTCGACGATCGTGGCCATGGGCCGACGCTCGGCGGCGGCCGCGTAGTCCGGCTGCGAGAGAAGGGCCTGCTCGGTGAAGGTGCCGGCGGGCCCGAAGTAGGCGACCGAGGTCGCAGCGCCGCTCACACCCGGGCAGGATACTGAACGACATGGATCAGCCCGCCCTGGAGCGCCTGCTGGCCGACGTCTCCGCAGGCACGTGCTCGGTGGACGAGGCCGTCGGCCAGCTCCGCCGCCTCCCGTTCGCCGATCTCGGCTTCGCCCGGGTCGACCACCACCGCCAGCTTCGCCAGGGCCTCCCCGAGGCCATCTACGGTCCCGGCAAGTCCCCGGAGCAGTGCGCGGCGATCTCGCTCGAGCTGCTGTCGGGGTCGACCGGCCCGGTCCTCCTCACCCGGGCCGACGAGGCCCAGGTCACCGCGGTCGTGGCGGCGGCCGAAGTCGCGGGGTTCGGCGAGCACGTGATCACCCCGACCGGCGCGCTGTCGACGGTGACGTGGCGCCACGCCGAGCCCCGCCCGGGCCGGATCCTCATCCTCACCGCCGGCACGGCCGACCTGCCGGTCGCCGACGAGTGCCGATGCGTCCTGCGCGCCCTCGGCTTCAGCCCGAGCGTGCTGGCCGACTGCGGCGTCGCGGGGGTGCACCGCCTGCTCAACTCGCTCGACGAACTCGACGAGGCCGACGTCATCGTCGTCGTGGCCGGGATGGAGGGCGCGCTGGCCAGCGTGGTCGGAGGCATCACCGCGGCACCGGTGGTGGCCGTGCCG
Source organism: Acidimicrobiales bacterium (assembly GCA_050743525.1). Taxonomy (GTDB): domain Bacteria; phylum Actinomycetota; class Acidimicrobiia; order Acidimicrobiales; family RAAP-2; genus Palsa-461. The sequence continues at coordinate 1,041 of JBOGFV010000166.1, read as the reverse complement.
ACCAGCGTCGGGTACGGCGCCGCGCTCGGCGGGATCACCGCGTTGCTGGCCATGCTGGCGTCGTGCGCTTCGGGGATCACCGTGGTCGGGATCGACAATGGCTTCGGCGCGGCCTGCGCAGTGGCGAGAATGATGCCGTGACCATCCGCGGTGCCGGTCCCACCCACGTCGCCTGGTTCCACTGCTTCTCGGGCATCGCCGGGGACATGGCGCTCGGGAGCCTGATCGACGCCGGCGCCGACGTCGAGGAGATCCGACAGCTCCTCCGGCGGGTCCCGTTCTCGGGATGGGAGCTCCACACCGAGTCGGTCCTCCGGGGCGGCATCGCCTGCACCCGGGCGGTCGTCTCGGCGCCCGACGACGTGGTCGTGCGGACCCACGCCAACATCGTCGAGTTGGTCAAGGGGGCGCAGCTGCCGGCCCGGGTCGAATCCCGGGCCCTCGCCGTCTTCGCGGTGCTGGCGGAGGTCGAAGGCCGGCTGCACCGGCGGCCGGCCGGGCAGGTCCACTTCCACGAGGTCGGCGGGCACGACGCCATCGTCGACGTGGTCGGCACCGCGGCGGCGTTGGAGATCCTCGGGATCGACGAGGTGCGGGCGTCATCGGTGGCGACCGGCACCGGGATGGTCCGGACCGCCCACGGTCTCCTGCCGAACCCCGCCCCCGCGGTGGTGCGGCTGCTCGAGGGCGTCCCCACCTATGGGCGTGACGTCGGCGTGGAGCTCACCACCCCGACCGGCGCCGCCATCCTCGCCGCCCTCTCCGCCTCGTTCGGCCCGCTGCCGACGATGGAGATCGGCGGGACCGGCTTCGGGGCCGGGACCCGGGACCTCGACGACCTGCCGAACTGCACCCAGGTGGTCATCGGCGCGGTGGGACCCTCGGCGGCGACCGGAGCCGAGGGCCAGCCGGTGGCCGTCCTCGAGGCCAACCTCGACGACGCGACCGGCGAGCAGCTGGCTCACGCCCTGCGCTCGCTCCTCGATGCCGGCGCCCACGACGCCTGGATCACCCCGGTCGTGATGAAGAAGGGCCGGCCCG
>JBOGFV010000165.1:0-3451 GCA_050743525.1 Acidimicrobiales bacterium | reverse complement strand
CCTCTCTGTCTCGTGCACGATCTCGGCCGGCACCTTGCCGGCCACGATCCCGCATAACAGGCAGTCATCCATCGTCGCCGGCCCCCATACGCGCCGGGTAAAGGTGCTCGAGCGTCACGGGCTCGATGCGCCGGGACTCGATGAAGGTGTCGACGTCGCCCTCCATCAGCCGGATCACCCGGCCGAGGCGGTAGGCCCTGAGCTCCCCCTCGTCGATGAATCGGTAGAGGCTGCGCAGCGTCACCCCCAGGCGGGCCGCGGCCTCCTTGGTGCTCAGCCAGCGGACGCCCTCGGGCATCAGGATCGTTCCTCCATCCGCCGCCAGCCTACGAGACGGCCCCGGCCGACATCACGGGGCCGGTCCGACGACCCGGGCTCGGAGGCCGGCCAGGAGCGCGGCCGCCGCCACCGCCGCCGTCTCGGCCCGCAGCACCGTGTCGCCGAGGCCGACCGGCGGGAGCCCGAGGCCCCGCTCGGTGTCGCCCCATCCCCCCTCCGGCCCGACCGCGATGGCCGGCCAGTCGAGGCTGGGCGCCTTCCCACCGCGCTCGGCCAGCGCGAGGCCGACCCCAGCCCGGAGCAGCCCGTCGCGCAGGGCCCCCAGCGCCACGGGCTCGGCCACCTGGGGGAGCCAGGCCCGCCGGCTCTGGGCGGCGGCCTCCCGGGCCACCTTGCGGAGGCGTTCGACCGCCTTGTCGGCCCGCCCCCCCGACCATCGCACCACCGCCCGCTCGGTGACGAGCGGGACGATCCGGTCGACGCCCAGCTCGGTCAGCTTCTGGACGACCCAGTCGGGCCGGTCGCCCTTCACCGGCGCGAACGCGACGGTAAGGAGCGGCGTCGGTCGCTCGGTCCGAGTGGCCGGGCCGTCGGGCTCGAGCAGCGAGCCGGTCCCGGTGAAACGGCAGATGACCGATCGGCCCCGGCCGTCGGCGGCGACCACGCATTCGCCGACACCAAGCCGGAGGACCCGCACGAGGTGGTGCCGGTCGTCGTCGTCGAGCTCGGGGTGCTCGGGATCCTCGACGAAGACCTGCGCCGCGATCCGGGGCGCCGCTGGAGTCGACGTCGTCAGCCGAAGACCGAGCGGATCTTGGAGAAGACGCCGTCGCCGCCGTCGGCCTCGGAGAGCTCCTCGCCCCGCTCGGCGGCCAGCTCGACCAGCAGCTCCTCCTGCTTCGCAGTGAGCCCCGTGGGCGTGTCCACGACCAGGTGCACGTAGAGGTCGCCCCGCCCGCGGCCACGCAGGTGGTGCACGCCCCCGCCCTTCAGGCGCACGACGTGCCCGCTCTGGGTGCCTGTCGCCACCGCGATCTCGGCCGGCTCCTCGTCGATGGTCGGGACCACGACCTTCGCGCCCAGCGCGGCCTGGGCCATCGCCACATGGACCGACGTGTGCACGTCGTCGCCCATGCGCTGGAACCGATCGTCCGCCTGGACCTCGAGCTGGACGAACAGCGAGCCGTTGGGGCCGCCCCGCGGGCCGGCCGGACCGCGGTCGGCGAGGCGCAGGGTCGAGCCGTCCTCGACCCCGGCCGGCACATCGACGGTGAAACTCCGATGGTCCATCCGACGGCCCTCGCCGCCGCAGCCCTCGCACGGCGTCGGGGTGAGCTCGCCCAGTCCCTGGCACCGGCCGCACGCGACCGAGGTCACCACCTGGCCGAGCAGCGATTGGCGGATCCGCCGGGTCTCCCCGGCCCCCTGGCAGTCCGGACAGGTCACCGCCTGGGTGCCCGGCCGGGCGCCGGTGCCGCCGCAGACCTCGCAGGTCACCGGGAGCCGGACCGAGATCTCCTTCTCGGCGCCGAAGGCCGCCTCGGCGAAGCTGAGCCGCAGCCCGATCTCCGCGTCGGCGCCCGGCATGGGGCCGCGGCGCCCGCCGCGACCACCCATCGACCCGAAGAACGCCTCGAAGATGTCGCTCAGGCCGGCCTCGAAGTCAAAGGTCATCCCGCCGGCCCCGGTGCCGAAGACGCCCTCGGGTCCGAAGCGGTCGTAGCGGGCCCGGCGCTCGGGGTCGCGCAGGACCTCGTAGGCGAGGCTCACCTCCTTGAAGCGCGCCTCGGCCTCCGCGTCGCCGCCATTGGCGTCGGGGTGCAGCTGGCGCGCCTTTTGGCGGTAGGCCCGCTTGATCTCTTCGTCGCTCGCGTCCCTGGTGACGCCGAGCAGCTCGTAGAGGTCGCGTCCGTCAGTCGGGGCCACGGCGCCCCTTCCGCTCCGGCTCGCGCGGATGGCCGAGGGCCTCGCTCATGCGCTCGCTCAGCTCCGACCCGACCATGTGGGCAGCGGCCAGCGCCTGGGGGTAGTTCATCCGGGTCGGGCCGAGCAGCCCCACCGCGCCGGTCTGGTTGTCGCCGACCGTCACCGGGGCCACGACCACCGCGCACGAGGCCAGCGGCTCGAAGCCGTGCTCGGTCCCGATCGCGACGGACAGGCCTCGGTCGAGGACGTCGCGCAGGAGGGTCACCACGACGAGCTGCTGCTCGAGGGTGGCGAGCACCGAGCGGACGGTCTCGACCGCCTCGAATGACTCGGCGAGCCGCGACCCCCCGCCCATGAACACCTGCTCGCTCGGCTCGGACTGCACCAGGTCACGCAGCGCCCGAGCCACGGAGTCGACGACCCCCGACGGTGAGCCGGCGGGGCGGGCGACGAGCTCGGCAGCGGTGACGAGCGGGCTGCCCACCGTGAGCCGGTTCAAGGCCGAGTTGGTCGCGGCCAGGTCGTCGTCGGAGAGCTCTTCGGCGAGCTCCAGGGTGCGCTTCTCCACCGCGCCGTCGGAGAGCACGACCAACAGGAGGACGTGGTGGGGGGCGAGGGTAACCAGCTGGACCGAGCGAACGGTGGCGGTGTCGTGGGAGGGGCTGACCACCACCGCCGCATACGGGGTCATCTGCGCCAGCAGCGTCGAGGCCACCTCGAGCAGGTCCTCCATCTCGCCGTGGACCCGATCGAAGAACCGCCGGACCTTCAACCGCTCGGCCGGGCCGAGAAGCCCCGGCTTGGCCAGGTGGTCGACGAAGAACCGGTAGCCCTTGTCGGTGGGGATCCGACCCGCGCTGGTGTGGGGCTGCACCAGATACCCCTCGTGCTCCAATGCCACCATGTCGGAACGGACGGTGGCCGAGGACACGTTGACCCCCGGCGCCCCCGCGACATAGGCCGAGCCGACCGGGGTGGCCGACCCCACGTACTCGGTGACGATGGCCTCGAGGATCGCGGCGCGGCGCGGGTCGAGCTCGGGCTGGGCAGGCGACTCCGGTGGTGCCGGGTGGGGGGTCTTCGTGGGCATGACGGCTGGCACTTGAGTTTACCGACTGCCAGTTTGCCCCGACGGAGGCTCCTTTTCCCTGGCCTGAGGCCTGGTCGGAGGGCCGGTAGGGTGAGCGGGACCCCCGGAGGACACCGCCTTGACCCATTTGTCGCTCGCCGGTCGCCGATTCGGCCC
>JBOGFV010000164.1:0-6211 GCA_050743525.1 Acidimicrobiales bacterium | reverse complement strand
ACAGGCGTGGGGCTGCCGCACTTCTCGGGCGCCCAGATGTCGGACAGCGCTCCAGTCCCGGTTTCGGACCTCCAGCCCGGCGACCTCCTCTTCTACGGCCCCGGCGGCGACAACCATGTCGCCATGTACGTCGGCGGCGGAGAGATGATCGAGGCGCCCTATACGGGGGCCTCCGTGTGGGTCACCTCGCTGCGCCTGGGCGACGGCTTCGCGGGGGCCGGCCGGCCCTAGCGCCCGAACCGGTTCGCGCTGACGGCGCGGCCATACTGGTCCGGTGAAACCGATCCCGGTCGCGTTCCACATCGGGCCGCTCGAGGTCCACACCTACGGGATCGGGCTCGCCCTCACCTTCTGGTTCGCCTACGTCTACTTCGGCCGGCGACTGCGTCACTTCGGCTACCGGAGCGACTGGCTGGGCGCGATGTTCGTGTGGGTGATCGTGGCCGCGGTGGTCGGCGCCCGGGCGCTGCACATCCTCTCCAACCTCTCCTACTACGAGGCCCGCCCGGGCGACGTCTTCGCCATCTGGCACGGCGGCCTCTCGTCGTTCGGCGGGATCCTGTTCGCGGTGCCGATCGGGATCTGGCAGACCCGGCGGCGCTGCCCGGAGCTCGGCGTCGTCCAGGCCCTCGACATCGTCGCCCCGGTCCTCATGGCGGCGTGGTCGGTGGGTCGGCTGCTCGGGCCCCAGCTCATGGTGGCGGGGGGCGGCCACCCCACCCACCAGTGGTTCGGCATGTACTACGCCGGCCAGGCCGGCAGGCGCCTTCCGGTCCCGATCTTCCAGGCCCTGGAGGACGGCGGCATCTACCTCGTGGTGATCCTCCTCGAGCGGCGGCTGCGACGCTGGCCTGACGGCACGCCCCGCGCCGGCTACCCGCCCGGCGCGGTGCTCGGGGTCGCCATGGTGCTGTGGGGCGTCGAGCGGTTCCTCGACGAGCACCTGTGGCTGGGCGAGGAGGGCCATCTCGGATCGCTGCTGGTCCAGATCGCCGGCATCGCGCTGGCGGCCGCGGGCCTCGCCCTCCTGGTCGTCACCTGGCGGCGCTGGGACGTGTGGCGACGGGCTGGAAGCGAGGAGGTCGACGAGGACGAAGCGTCCGTCGAGCCGGACGACGATGTCCCCTCCGATCGGAGGCCCTGGGAGGGCCAAATTCGCTCAAGCTGAGCGCATCGGGGCTGCTAACCGACCGCCGCCTGGAGCGCGATGAGGACGTCGTCCCTGAGAGCCAGGGGACCACCGAACACATAGCGGTGCGCGGACGGCGGCAGCGTGCCTAGGTACGTGTCGATGGACGACGCGAGCGGGGTGCCACCCACCAGGAGCATCGGGCCCATCCGTCCGCCGGTCGCCATGAAGACGCCTCCGGCCAGGCTGTCACCGGAAGGGTCGCCCTGCAGACCGATCGCCACGCCGCCCGCCTGATCCTTCGATTTCTTGATCGATCGCTCATCAGACTCACCTCCGGCGCAGGCCACTCGGCACAGAGGTTGAGTCTGGCGGCGGGCCGGGGCACCAAACCATCCCCCGTTGGGTGGAATGGCCGCACGCCAGGGGTTGGAAATCCCACCCTGCAAGGTGGTGTGACGATCAGCTGCCGGGCGTGGTCCTTCTCTTCCGGCAAAGGCAAAGCGTCATCTCAGCGCGCCGAGGCGGCCCTTGGTGTTGAACGACCGGTTACGACTTCGCCGATGGCGATCGCAAGAGGAGGGACGGCCACTCCCCCAGCCGGGCCGTGAGCTGGTCGGCGGCCATGAGGAGCGCCTCATCGGGCACCGCGTCGACGAGTGCCCGCTGGGCCACGTAGTCGCGCGAGACCGACGCGAAGAGCTTGCGGCGCTCGACCACCAGGTCAGGCGGCGGCGCGGCGACCAGGAACCCGAACATGGCAAAGGCGGTGTCGAGGTCGTAGACGCACGGGGCCCGGCCGAGCAGGCCGCCCCGCTTGGAGGCGAGCAGCGCCCCGCCCGCCACGACGTCCTCGAGGTCCTCGGCGTCGGTCAGCTTGAGGCGGTCCTCGAAGCGGCGGGCCAGACGCATCGCGAAGCCCTGGTCGGGCCCGGGCGTCCCGTGACGGATCCCGGTTGGGCGGGCCGGCCCGACCAGGTCGGCCGGTCGGTCGGCGGTCCAGCCGCCCGGAACCGAGAGGCGACGGGCTCCTCGGACCTGGTCGGCCTCGGTGATGGGGACGAAGGTCGGCTGGGCCATCGCCGGTCAGGGTACCGGACGCGCCCCGGGGCCCACGAAGCGGTGCCGCCTACGATCGCGGCGTGCCGAATGACCCGGTGCTCCTCGAGACCAGCAATGGCGGCGTGCGCACCATCACGCTCAACCGACCCGACCGGCGCAACTCCCTCAGCACCGAGCTTTCGGTGGCGCTCTTCGCGGCACTCGAGCGGGCCGATGCCGATGATGGCGTCGCGGTCGTCGTCCTCACCGGCTCTGACCCCGCCTTCTGCGCCGGCGTGGACCTGAAGGAGGCGGCCAGCGGCGGTGCCGCCTTTTTCGAGCGGTTCGAGGGGCGCTGCGTCACCAAGGTCGCCGAGATGAGTCGGCCCATCATCGGCGCCATCAACGGCGCCGCGTTCACCGGCGGGTTCGAGATCGCGCTGGGCTGTGACTTCCTCGTGGCGTCGGAGCGGGCCCTCTTCGCCGACACCCACGCTCGGGTCGGGGTGCTGCCGGGGGGCGGGATGACGGCCCGGCTTCCGTCGGCGGTCGGCCTGCGGCAGGCCAGGATGATGTCGCTCACCGGCGACGTCGTCGACGCCCGTCGGGCCGCCGCGCTCGGTCTGGTGGTCGAGGTCACTCCGCACGGCGAGCTCATGGCGCGAGCGCACCAGATCGCGGCGGCAATCGCCGAGACCAAACCCGAGGTGATCGCGTCGGTGAAGCGCATGTACGCGGCGGGCTCCGAGGCGACGATGGGTGAGGCGCTGCGGATCGAGCGGGAGATCGCGAGGGCGCAGCGGCCCGACTTCGACGGCCTGGCCGCCCGCCGCGACGCGGTGATGGACCGCAACCGCGGCCAGCTCCGCGACCGCTGAGCGCCTACTGCGGCGCGGCCCTCCGGCGCAGCTCGGTCTCGGCCACCCGTCCGGCCAGCGGTCGGCCGAGCCACTCGCGGAGCGACGCGTCGACGTCGACCAGCCGGCCCAGATCGATCCCGGTGGCGACCCCAAGGTCGTCGAGGAGGTGCACGAGATCCTCGGTGGCGAGGTTGCCACCGGCGTCGTCGGCGAACGGTGAGCCGCCGAGGCCGCCCACCGAGGTGTCGAAGCGCCGGACCCCGAGCTCGAACGCGGCATAGGCATTGACGAGCGCGGTGCCGCGGGTGTCGTGCAGGTGCAACCCGACCGTGGTCCCGGTGAGGTCCAGGAGCTCTCCCAACCGACGCGGCGAGGCGACCCCGGTGGTGTCGGCCAGCGTGACCGTGGCGCCGGCTCCGGTGAATCGGGCCGCCAGCGCCGCCACCGCGTGGGGGTCGATGGTGGCCTCGTACGGCGAGCCGAACGCGCACGAGATGACCACGTCGGCCCGCGAGACTTTCGGGATGATGGCCAGGGCCTGGGCGGCGGACTCGGCCACGCTCATGGAGACGTTGCGCTGGCTGTAGCCCTCCGAGGCCGAGACCGTCACGGTCACGTCGGTGATGCCGGCGGTCGTCGCCCGTTCAGCCCCGACCAGGTTTGGGACGAGCGCCCACCACGTGCAGCCGGAGCCCGCCGGCAGGCCGGCCACGATCTCGGCCGCGCCGGCCATCGCCGGCACCGCCCGCTCCGACACGAAGGCCGCCACCTCCATGTCCCCGAAGCCGCAGGCGGCCAGCGCACCGATCAGCTCGAGGCGGCGGGCCGACTCCATGGGCGCCTCCCGCTGGAGGCCGTCGCGCGGCCCCACCTCTCGGATCGAGACCTCAGCCATCCTCGGTCGCTCCGACGGCCCGGTAGAGCGAGGCGAGGGCCATCTCCTCGAGCAGCCCGGCCATGGCCGGGCGGTCCAGGCTCTCGCCCAGGTACGGGGTCGAGTTGATGAGCCCGATGGCGGCGTGGGTGGCGGCCCGCCGAACCGACGCGTCGACCCCCGGGGCGATCCCGCCGAGGGCCTCGACCCACTGCTCGACGTAGCGGCGCTGGGTGCGCCGGATGGCCCGCCGGGCCGGCTCCGGCACATGGGCGAGATCCCGGGCGTGCACCCGGATCAGCTCGGGGTGCTCCAGGGCGAACTCGACCTGCCAGCGCACCAGGGCGGCCAGGGCGTCGCGGTGGCCGGCCGCGTCGGCGACGCAGCGGCTCCCGCCCTCGAGCAGCCGGTCGCTGATGCCGGCCAGCATCTGGGTAAGGAGCGCCTCCTTGGAGGCGAAGTGCCAGTAGACGGCGGGCCCCGACACCCCGAGGGCCGCGCCGACGTCGTCGACCGAGGTGCCGCCGTAGCCGCGCTCGGCGAATAGCTCGGCCGCCACCTGCAGGAAGTCGTCGCGCCGCGACCGGGTCCGCAATCCGGTCGTCGGCGCCGCGCTCACCCCCGCCATAGTATCCTTAGTGATCGCTAAGGAGACCGAATGGACTTCCGCCCGAGCGACGAGCACCTCGCGTTCCAACGCACCGTCAGGGAGTTCGCGCTCGCCGAGGTCGCGCCGCACGTCGCCGAGTGGGACGAGGCCGGCCGGATCCCGGTCGAGCTCGTCCACGCGATGGGCGACCTCGGACTCTTCGGGCTGCCCTTCCCCGAGGAATGGGGCGGCGGCGGGGGCGACTTCCTGTCGCTGTGCCTTGCCATCGAGGAGCTCGGCCGGGTCGACCAGTCGGTGGGCATCACGCTCTCCGCGGCGGTCGGCCTCGGTGCCACCCCGATCTTCTGCTTCGGCACCGACGAGCAGCGAGGACGGTGGCTGCCGGACCTCCTGGCCGGCCGAACGCTGGCCGCCTTCGGCCTGACCGAACCCGACGCCGGGAGTGACGCCAAGGCGATCCGCACCCGGGCGGTGGAGGCCGACGGTTCGTGGGTGCTCGATGGGGCCAAGGCGTTCATCACCAACTCGGGGACGCCCATCACCTCGGTCGTGACCGTCACCGCCAAGACCGCCGACAACGAGATCTCGGCGTTCTGCGTCCCCGCTGGCACACCCGGCTTCACCGTCCTACCGGCGCCCCACAAGCTGGGCTGGCACGCCAGCGACACCCACGACCTGGCCCTGGAGGACTGCCGGCTCCCCGGCGACGCGCTGCTCGGCCAGCAGGGGTCGGGGTTCAAGAACTTCTTGTCCGTCCTCGACAGCGGGCGGATCGCGATCTCGTCGCTGGCGGTCGGGTGCGCCCAGGCTTGCCTCGACCACGCCCTCGCGTACGCCAAGGAGCGGGTCGCATTCGGCGGCCCGATCGGGAGGTTCCAGGGGATCGCCTTCTCGTTGGCCGACCTGTCGGTGGCGGTGGAGAACGCCCGGGGCCTCACCTACAAGGCGGCCTGGCTGAAGGACACCGGCCAGGACTTCCGACAGCTGGCCGCGATGGCCAAGCTGTATTCGACCGAGGCCGCGGTTGGCGCGACCAGGGCCGCCACCCAGGTCTTCGGGGGGGCCGGCTTCATGGAGGGGTCGCCGGTCGCCCGCCTCTACCGCGACGCCAAGATCCTCGAGATCGGCGAGGGCACGAGCGAGATCCAGCGGCTGGTCATCGCCCGCGGCATGGGGCTGCCGGTCTGATGGGCGAGCCGGAGGGACTGGGCTCCCGCCTCGATCGGGCCCGGGCCGGCAACGTGGCCCGCTACGGCGACAAGCTGGCCGAGCAGAAGAAGCTGGCCGTCCGAGACCGGCTGGCCCTGCTCCTCGACGGAGGTTCCTTCGTCGAGGACGGCCTCCTGGCCAACACCAACGCCGAGGACCTGCCCGCCGACGGGGTGGTCACCGGAACCGGTCGGATCGAAGGCCGGCCGACCTGCGTCATTGCCAACGACCCGACCGTGAAGGCGGGCTCCTGGGGCGCTCGCACCGTCGAGAAGATCGTGCGGATGACCGAGCACGCGATCAAGCACGAGCTGCCCATCGTGTGGCTGGTCGACTCGGCCGGCGCCCGCATCACCGACCAGGTCGAAATGTTCCCGGGCCGCCGCGGGGCCGGCCGGATCTTCGCCAACCAGGTGAAGCTGTCGGGGGTCGCCCCGCAGATCTGTTGCCTGTTCGGACCGTCGGCGGCCGGCGGCGCCTACATCCCG
>JBOGFV010000163.1:0-4712 GCA_050743525.1 Acidimicrobiales bacterium | reverse complement strand
GACGACACCAGCCTTACCATGGCTGTGCTCTGCCGACTGAGCTAAGGGGGCGCGGCGGTCGCGCGGGCCGCAACCCGCCATGTTAGGTGCCCCTGCCGACCCCGGGAAGCCGGCCCCGGCCGCCGGGGCCGGCCCGATGAATTCGGCTGCCAGCCTCCGTCGGAACAGCGGCGTTCGACACAGAGACGGAGGGAGCCCGATGGACTGGAAGCTCGAGCTGGTGGTGGTGCCGGTCTCCGACGTCGACCGGGCCAAGGAGTTCTACGTCGACAAGGTCGGCTTCCAGGTCCACGTCGACCATCGGGCCGGCGACGACTTCCGGGTCGTGCAGCTGACCCCGCCAGGGTCGGCCTGCACGATCGCCCTGATGCGCAACGAGGCGGCCGCCGGATCGCTCCAGGGCCTGCATCTCATCGTCGACGACATCGAGGCGGCTCGGGCGCAGCTGGTCGCCGGCGGGGTCGACTGCAGCGAGTTGTTCCACTTCGCGGAGGGCGCCCAGACGCCGGGGCCGGACCCGGCCCGCGACGACTACAACACCTTCCTCTCCTTCGGCGACCCCGATGGCACCGGGTGGCTGGTCCAGGAGGTCCGCGGAGCGAAGTCGGCTTAGCCAGCGCACGAAGGCCGCAACCCGACATCGGTACCATCGCCCGATGCGGATCCGGCTCGCCGAGCTCGACGACCTCGGGCCGATCTGCGCCATCTACAACACCGAGGTCACCGAGTCCCTCGTCACCTTCGACATCATCCCGTGGGAGGTCGAGGAACAGCGGGTGTGGCTGGACCGCCACAAGGGCGCCCACCCCGCGATCGTGGCGGTCGACGAGCCGGGCCAGCCCCCGAGCGAGCCCTCGCTCGTGGGCGCCCGCGGCGAACCGGTCCTCGGGTACGGGTCGCTCTCCCCGTTCAAGGAGAAGCCCGCCTACGCGACCACCGTCGAGAACTCGGTGTACGTGGCCCGCTCGGCCCGCCGCCGCGGGGTCGGCCGAGCGATCCTGGAAGAGCTGATCCGGCTGGCCGGCGAGCACGGCTTCCACGCCATCATCGCCAGGACGGAGGGGTCGAACACCCCCTCGACCGACCTGCACCTCGCGTGCGGCTTCGAGGTGGTCGGGGTGGAGCGGGAGGTCGGCCGCAAGCACGGCCGCTGGCTCGACGTGATCGAGCTGCAGCGGATGGTCTGAAGTCGGGCTAGGCCTCGAGCGCGAGCTCGGGCTCGGCCACCATGTCGCCCCACACGTCGTCCTCGGAGGCCCGCCACCGCCACGACGTCGACCACCGCCCGAGCGGGGCGAGCAGGACGCCGAGCAGCACCATGAAGGCCAGCGCGACCGAGAGCGGGTCGGCGTGGAACAGCTGGTCGACGAGGGCGCGCCCGCCGGTCAGCCCGATGAAGGGCGACAGGACCGACACGCCGATGATGAGGGTTCGGGTCCGGCCGAACGCCACCGGGGCCAGGAGCAACAGGCCCCAGGTCAGGTACCAGGGTTGGACGACCGGTCCGAGCACCACGAAGAGCAGCAGCGTGATGGCCAGGGCCCGGAGGCCCCCGATCCGGTCGCTGACCTTGAGCAGGTAGATCCCGATCGCCCCGGCGACGGTGAAGCCGAAGACGCGGGCGCCCGAGAGCACCGCGGTGGTCGACACGTGCCAGCCGATCGCATGCAGCAGCGCGCTCAGGCCGAGGCCGATGGCGGTGGTGGGGGCGAGCCAGCTGCGGACGGTGCCAGGGGTCTCGAGGTTCATGACCCAGCCCCAGCCGAGCCCGCTCACCACCGAGAGCAGGGCCAGGACCGCGATCGTGATGATCCCGGCGGTGACCACGGGCCGGATCCGGTGTCGCCACGGGACGCCCGCGCCGAGCCACTCCCACCCGATGTAGAGGACCCCGAGGCCGGCCGGCGCCTTGATCGCGGCGGCAAGGGCGCACAACACCACCCCCCAGACCGGGTGCCGGGTCTTGGCGGCGGCGAGGCCACACAGGAGGAGGCCGATCATGATCGCATCGTTGTGGGCTGAGCCGACCAGGGTCAGGAGCACGAGCGGGTTCAGCGCAGTCAGCAGGAAGATCGGGCCCGGTTCCCGCCCGTAGGCGCGGGCGAGCTTGGGGATCGCGTAGGCGATGAGGGCCACACCGGCCACCGCCAGGAGCCGCAGCAGAATCACGGTGAACAGCACATGGTGGAGGCTGGCGCTGGCGAAGAACCCGTCGAGCATCAAGAAGAGCGGGCCGTAGGGGGCGGGCGCGTTGGCCCACAGCGGGTCGACCGGGTTGACGTAGGGTCCCGCACCGAGGGTGAACGGCCCGTAGTTGTACGGGTTGATGTGGTGGCTCACCATCTCGCCCTGGGCCGCGTACGAGAAGACGTCGCGGCTGAAGATCGGCGCGATCACGAGCATCGGGATGATCCAGAGGGCCAGGATCAACCAGAGGTGCTTGAGCGGGGTTCCCGGACGGCGGCTGAGCGCCCGGGTCATCCCGTACCAGACCCGCATCAGCAGCACGAGGCCCCCGTACGTGGCCACCAGCCCAAAGAGGAGGAACGCGGTGGCCGCGACGCCCGGTTGACTGGGCTCGCCGAAGAACCACGTGCCCGGCATCTCGAGCTTGAACGGCGAGCTGTTGATCGATGCCCCCACCGCGATCGAGGCCAGGGCGACGAAACCGAGGAGCGCGGGGCGGCGCAGGAAGCGCCAGTCGTTGGCGGCGTCGCGGTCGGGGTCGACGTTCTCGCCGAGGACGCCGAGCGGGGACACCCGGAGGCGGACCACCTCGGTCAGCATCACGACCTTGTCGACCCCCCACCGAAGGCGCTCGAGCGCACCCGTGCCAATGGCACGCGCACGCCCGAGCGTCCCCCCGGATGCCTTCGGTGGGTTGGGAGCGGAAGCCTCTGTCTGACTCCTCAGTTGGTCTCCCACTCAGATCTCGTTCGGGTTCTCGCGGGTCGGTCGGACCAGACTCTTATGCCCCCCAGACGCCGCCCCCCATCCGGCTCTGGCGCGACCTTCGAGCTGGCACGTTGGACTCGAAGAGGCGGACTCTCCTTGCTCCACCTCGACACTGTTCCGTAATCGCATTGTAACGGCCTGCGCCCGGCGCGCAAGGGGCATGGACCGGCCATTTCTCCCGCTCGCGTTGGATTTCGTAACGCTGTTCCGATACCGTCCGGTCGACGGAAGGAGCGCCTTGGCATCACCGGTCACCTATCAACGCGACGAGTCGGTCGTCCGGATCGGGATGGACGACGGGAAGCTGAACCTCCTGAACCCCCAGATGCTCGCCGACCTCGACGAGGCGTTCGAGCGGGCTGGCGGCGAGGGCGTCCCGGTCGTCCTGCGAGGCCGCGAAGGGGTCATGTCGGCCGGCTTCGACCTGAAGGTCCTCCAGGGCGGGGATGGCGCGGCGGCCGACTTGTTGAAGGCCGGCTTCGCCCTGTCCAGGCGGATCTTCTCGTTCCCGGCCCCGGTCGTCGTGGCCTGCACCGGCCATGCGATCGCGATGGGACTCTTCCTCGTGATGTCCGCCGACTACCGGATCGGGGTGGCCGGACCGTTCCGCATCACCGCCAACGAGGTCCAGATCGGGATGACGCTCCCCCGGGCCGCCATCGACGTGTGCCGGCAACGGCTGGCCCACCCCTATTTCGACCGGGTGGCCATGCTGGCCGAGGTGTTCACGCCCGAGACGGCCCTGCCTGCCGGCATCTTCTCGCGGGTCGTCGATCCCGCCGAGCTCGACGTGGTCCTCGACGAGGTCACGGTCACCCTGGCCGGCCTCAACATCCGGGCGCACGAGGGCACCAAGCTCCGGGCCCGCGAGGAGTTCCTCGCCACGCTCGATCGGTCGATCGTCGCCGACGACGCCGACTTTCGGGCCGCCCTCCCCAGCGGCTGACCGGTGGGCCGGGTCAAGGAGCGCACCCCGGAGCTACGCGACCGGGTCCTCGACGCGGCGGTGACCATCCTCGAGGACGACGGCATCGGCGGCTTCACCGCCCGGCGGCTGGCCGCCGCTGCGTCGACGTCGACCGCCGCCGTCTACGAGCTGTTCGGCGACAAGGCCGGGCTGGTGCGGGAGATGTTCTTCGAGGGGTTCTGGATGCTAGGGGGCCGCCTTGGCTCGGTGCCGGAGACCGCCGACCCCCGGAGCGACCTGGTCGGGGCCATCGGCGCGATCCGATCGTTCGTGCAGGCGCAACCGGCGCTGGCCGAGGTGATGTTCTCCCGCCCTTTCGCCGACTTCGATCCCGGCCCCGCCGAGAGCGAGGCGGGTGCGTCGGTGCGGGAGTTCATCATCGGACGAGTCCGGCGGTGCGTCGACGCGGGGCTCGTCGAGGGCAACGAGACCGACGTGGCCCACGTACTCCTCGCGCTGACCCAGGGCCTGTACGCCCAGGAGGTCACCGGTTGGCTCGGGACCTCCCGGGCCTCGATGGACCGCCGCTGGTCGCTGGCTCTGGAGGCCACCCTCGACGGGCTGGCACCCCAGCGGCCCCCGCGGCGGGCCCGTCGGATCAGGTCTGGTACATGAGCGAGCCCGGGGTGCTGAGCAACTCCCCGGACTCGAGCCAGGTCTTGAGGCCCGAGAGGATCATCGGCCAACCGCCGTAGATCTGCGAGTTGGCGCCCTCCCGCATCTGGTCGTGCGTGAGCGTGAGATGGCACGAGTCGTCACCCACCGTCTCGATCTCCCACGTCACGCGGGA
>JBOGFV010000162.1:0-3095 GCA_050743525.1 Acidimicrobiales bacterium | reverse complement strand
GGCCTGGCCCCACGCCCACGCCACCAAGCCCGAGCAGTCGAAGCCGCGCCCGGGCGACTCGCCCCCCCACACGTAGGGCACGCCGATCTGGGACTCGGCCGCCGCGACGGCCCGGCCCCCCGCGCTGTTGGTGGGCGGCGCGGGGAAGTTCGCCGAGACGGCCAAGCGGGCCCGGGTGATGGTGCCCTCGCCGGCGTTGGAGCGGCCCTGGGCGGAGCGCTCCAGGACGCCGAGCTGGCCCTGGACCTGGCCGAGCGACGACTCGAGGGCGCCCTGCTGTGCGTTCGCGGCGGCGCGGGAGGCTGCGGCGGCGTTCACCGCCGCTTGGGCGGCCCCCTGCTGGATGGTCAGCTTGGCGGTCTCGGCCCCGAGGGCGACCTCGGCGGTGTGCAGGTTGGCCACCGCGACGTTGAGGTTGCCGGCCGCCACCGCGCCGTACTCCTGGGCCGCGGCGTAGGTCTTCTGGTTGGCTGAGAACAGCGGATTGGGACCGCTCGCGGCGCCGTCGGTCACGTAGGAGTTGATGGCCGCTTTAAGCAGGTGCACCTTGTCGAGGGAGACGTGCTGGCGGTCCGATGCGATCTCCGAAAGGGTCTGCGCGATCTGCTGTCTGATCTGGTTCAGCTGGTTGGTGGCCTGGTCGTACTTCTGGCCGAGCGCCGAGATGGCCATGCCCTCGGCCTGGATCTGGCGCTGGAGCACCGACGCTTGGGACTGGAGCGATCCGACGGTTGCGGCATGGCCGTTGCTGGGTATGGCCAGGACCGGGAGAATCGACGCCGACCCTGCCGCCAGGAGGGCCAAGACGGGTCGCCGGACCCGCCAGCGCTGGGTTAAGCGCGGCGTGGAGTGCTGCTCGGGGCGGGCAGAAGCCCCCTCGGGATCAGTCACGATGGGGTTCATCTTGAAGGAACGGGTTCCAGAGGGCAAACACCGAGAGGCCCTGACCGGGCCATTTTCGACAATTTCGCTCTAAACACCCTGCTCGGTCTGCATCTTGGCGAGTGTGTGACGATCTCGTATCAGGGCCACAGAAACGTGCCGTTCAGGACCCCGGGGTCGAGCCGTCGACCCCTTCGGGCCTGTTTCGGCACCCGTTACGATCCGGGCATGTCCGCCCGATCCCGTGATCTGCCTCGTCGTTCATGCCTTTCCACGCCCGCGTCCAGCGAGCGGTTCCTGGCCAAGGCCCCGACGGTGGCCGCCGACATGACCTTCCTCGATCTCGAGGACTCGGTCGCCCCGCTGGAGAAGGTGGCGGCCCGGGCCAAGGCGGTCGACGCGATCAAGAACCTGTCCTGGGACGACCGGGTGCTGTGCGTGCGGGTGAACGCCTGGGACACCAAGTGGACCTACGGCGACGTGATCGAGGTGGTCGGGGGAGCCGGCGAGCGCCTCGACGAGATCATGCTGCCCAAGGTGCAGAGTGCCGCCGAGGTGGTCGCGCTCGACCTCCTGCTCACCCAGGTCGAGGAGAACTCGGGCCTTCCCATCGGCCACATCGGGATCGAGGCCCAGATCGAGACGACCCGGGGGCTCATCAACGTCGACGACATCTGCGCGGCCTCGCCGCGGCTCGAGACGATCATCTTCGGACCGGCCGACTTCGCGGCGTCGATGGAGATGCCGGTGCTCACCGGCGGGGTCCAGATCCCCGAGTACCCCGGAGACCACTTCAACTACGTCTTCTCGCGCATCCTCATGGCCGGCCGGGCCAATGGCCTGCAGGTCATCGACGGCCCGTTCCTGCTCGTGCGCGAGCTCGACAAGCTCCGCGACTTCGCGCAGCGCACCCGGGTGCTCGGCTACGACGGCAAGTGGGCGCTCACCCCCGACCAGGCGGCGGTGCTCAACGAGGTGTACTCGCCGACCCAGGAGCAGTTCGACCGGGCCCACGACATCCTCGAGGCCTACCGGCAGGCCACCGAGGACGATCGTCGCGGCGCGGTGATGTTCGGCGACGAGATGATCGACGAGGCCAGCCGCAAGATGGCCACCAAGTTCGTCACCCGAGGGGAGCGTGCCGGTCTGCAGCGCTCCAAGCCCGAGTAGTTCAGTCGGCGCCCTCGGTGAGGCGCCTGGCGATCACCTTCAGCGCCAGCGTCTCGTCGGCGCCTTCGAAGATCGACAAGACCCGCGCGTCGACGAAGTAGCGGCTCACCGGGAACTCCTCGGCGTAGCCCATGCCGCCGTGGATCTGCATCGCCTCGCGCGTCACCCACTCGGCGGCCCGGCACCCGTACGCCTTCACCATGGAGGCCTCGAGGGTGCCTTCGCCTTTGGCCATCAGCCGGGCCACCTGGTAAGCGGACTGGCGGATGGCCTGGATGGTGGCGGCCATGCGGGCCAGCTTCACCTTGGTCAGCTGGTAGTCGAGGACCGGCTGGCCGAACACCCGGCGTTCCGATGCGTAGGCGAACGCGGCGTCGTAGGCGGCCTGCATGACGCCGAGGGCCCGGGCCGCGGTCTGCAGCCGGCCGTTCTCGAAGCCCTGCATCTGGAGGTAGAAGCCGCGCCCCACCCCGCCGTCGCCGCCGACCAGGTTGGCGTCGGGAACAAACCAGTCGTCGAAGGACAGCTCGTAGGAGTGCATGCCTCGGTATCCGAGGGTGTCGATCGGCCGACCCTCGAGCTTGCCTGGGCCGCCCTCCTGGGTGAGGACGAACCCGTGCCCATCGGCCCGCGGCTTCTCGACCACGAACATCGAGAGCCCGCGGTGGGCCTTGGACCGGTCGGGGTCGGTGCGGGCCAGCAGCATGAGCACGTCGGCCCGGGCCGCGAACGTGCACCAGGTCTTGACACCCCGGATCGTCCAGCCCCCGTCGGCCTTGGAGGCCGCCGTCACGATGCCGGCCACGTCGGAGCCGAAGTCGGGCTCGGTCACCGCCACGGCCGCCATCACCTCGCCGCTGGCCAGCTTGGGCAGCCACTCCTGCTTCTGCTCGTCGGTGCCGCCGTTGAGCAGGGCCCGGCACAGGATCTCGGGGCGGGTGATCAGCGACCCCCCGATGCCGAGGGCCCCCCAGCTCAACTCTTCGGTGGCCACGACCATGCCCATGTAGTCGCTCTCGGTCCCGGTCGCGAATCCGCCGTAC
>JBOGFV010000161.1:0-3232 GCA_050743525.1 Acidimicrobiales bacterium | reverse complement strand
GCCCGGGACTGCCCGCGTCGCAGCCACTTGGCGTTGCACGAACCACCGCGCTGGTCAGAGGCGAACTGCGGCTCAGCACGATCTCGATCCCATGACGGGCGGGCAGGACGATAGCGACCCGAGCGCTCCGAGGGCAAGGACCCCGACGGGCGGGTCAGTTCAGCAGCGGTTCGTCCGCCCCCGCGACCAGCTCATGGTCGGGGTTGAGCAGGGCCAGCCGGCGACCCCAGGAGCCCAGCATCCCCGCGGCCACCAGCCGGGCCCCGGTCTCGATTCCCGAGATCTTCGGCCGCCCCTGGAACACCAGGAGGATCTGCCCGCTGTCGTCGATGAGGACGCACTCGAGGTTGGAGGTCCCCCCCGGGGCTGGACCCGGACGGAGCGAACCCGGCCGGCCACCCGCACCCGGTTGCGCCACTGCACCGAGGCGATCGGCACCGTGCCACCCGACCGCCGGGCCAGGGCCTGGTCGACCGCGAAGGCGTCGGCCCCCTTCGGAATGGGCGGTGGCAACCGCGCCGGGATGGGCCTGGGGCCCGGGGCCGCTCGGCGGGCTGCTCACACGAAGCAGCGTACGGCAGCGACCCCGGTGACCAGGAAGCATTGACGGCGCGGGACGGGGACGGTCCTTGCGTCCGCGAAGGCCCCGTGTTGCACTGTGCGGGTGCACGTCGTGATCGTTGGCTGCGGCCGGGTCGGGTCTGGCCTGGCCATGGCCCTCCAGCGCGACGGCCATTCGATCTCGATCCTCGACACCAACCCGCGGGCCTTTCGGCGCCTCTCGGACGCCTTCACCGGCCAGAGGCTGGTCGGCTCCGGCTTCGACCGCGACGATCTCGAGGCGGCCGGCGCGGTGGACGCCGACGCACTGGCGGCCGTCACGAGCGGCGACAACCGCAACATCCTGGCCGTGCGGATCGCCCGCGAGCACTACGGCATCGCCCGCGTGGTGGCCCGCATCTATGACCCCCGCCGGGCCGAGATCTACCAGCGCTTGGGCATCCCGACGGTGGCGACGGTCCGCTGGACGATCGACCAGGTCCACCGGAGCCTCGTCCCCGACGAGCAGGCCACCGAATGGGTGGACGCCACCGCTGGGCTCGTCCTCATCGAGCGACGCCTGCCCGAGGACTGGGCGGGACGGGTGCTCGCCGAGGTCGAGGAGCAGGGCAAGGTGAAGCTGGTCGCCGTGGTCAGGGCGGGCGTCCCCCGGCTCGACACCCGCGAGCTCGTGGGTCAGGAGGGCGACGTCCTGCACATCGCGGTCGCGTCCGACGCACTGGCCGTGCTCGGCGGCCGGTTGGGCACTGCCGTCGCGGTCGCTATCGAGGGCTCTTCGTGAAGGTCGCCATCTGCGGGGCCGGCAGCGTCGGCACCGCCATCGCCAGAGACCTGAACGTCAGCGGACACGAGGTGCTCGTGCTCGAGCGCGACCCCGACCTGGTCGAGCGGCGGCGCAAGGAGCTCGACGTCATCTGGGTGGCGGCCGATGCCTGCGAGGTTGCGTCGCTCGACGCCGCCGGCCTGGCGACCGTCGACGTGGTGGTCGCCGCGACCGGCGACGACGAGGACAACCTGGTCATCTCGCTCTTGGCCAAGCAGGAGTTCGCCGTGCCCAGGGTCGTGGCGAGGGTCAACAACTCCAAGAACCAATGGCTGTTCAACGAGGGCTGGGGCGTCGACATCGCGGTCTCGACGCCCCAGCTCATCACCGCGGTCGTGGAGGAGGCGGTCTCGGTCGGCTCGCTGGTGCGGCTGCTGCAGTTCGAGGGAGGCGCCGCCCACTTGGTCGAGGTGACCCTGGCCCCAGAGTCGCCGGCCGTCGGGACCTCCATTGCGGCGCTCGGCATTCCTCGGGAGGCCGCGGTGGTTGCGATCGTCCGCGACGATCGCTTGGTCGTCCCGCGCGCCGAGACGGTGCTCCAGAACGGTGACGAGGTCCTCGTGCTCGTCACGCAGGACGCCGAGCCTGAGGTTCGCAAGCAGCTCGTGGGGGCCTAACAGGGCGCGGCATGCGCGGGCGCGGGCGCATCGCGCTCGTAGCATGGACGCTGTGGAGAGCGCGGCGTTCTTCGACCTCGACAAGACGGTGATCACCAAGGCTTCGATCGCCGCGTTCAGCGGGCACTTCCGCCGGGACGGTCTGATCAAGCGGCGCACGGTGCTGCGCGCCATCGGGTCCCAGCTCATCTACGTCCAGCTCGGCGCGGGCGAGGAGCGGATGGTGAAGATCCGCGAGTCGGTCCTCGCCCTCACCAGGGGCTGGGACCGCGACCGGGTCCGCCAGATCGTCCGAGAGACGCTCCTCCAGACGGTCGAGCCGCTCATCTACGCCGAGGCACTCGAGCTCATGGCGGGCCACCGCCTAGCCGGCCAGCGCGTCTACCTGGTCTCGGCTTCGCCGGAGGAGATCGTCCTACCGATGGCCGAGCTGCTGGGCACCGACGGCGCGATCTGCTCGCGGGTCGAGGTGGACGACGACGGCCGTTACACCGGCCGCATGGCATTCTTCGCCGACGGCCCCCACAAGGCCGAAGCGATCACCGAGCTGGCCGCGACGCTCGGCCTCGACCTGGCCGCGTCGACCGCCTACAGCGACTCGGCGACCGATGTCCCGATGCTGGAGCTGGTCGGCCGGCCGGTGGCGGTCAACGCCGATCGCAGTCTGGGCCGGGTGGCCCGGGAGCGGGGCTGGGAGACGTGCCAGTTCACCAAGCCGGTGCGCCTGCGCGATCGGGCCGCCACGGCGGCGCCGATGGTCACCAGCCTCACCCTGGCAGGCGCGGCCGTCGCGCTGGGGCTGTGGGGCCGGCGGCGGGGCGCGGACGCCCCGTCGGAGCGGGTGACCGCGCTCACCCCCTAGCGGGGACGGCTCAGGCTTCGCGTAGCCGGCGGGCGGCGATCGCGCCGGCCACGCCGAGGAGCACCAGAAGGATCAGCAGCTTCTTCATCGCGTCGATGCTAACTGCCGGCGCTGGGCCGGCGCACGGGCGTCAGACGGTCAGCAGGTCCCGGGCCCCGGTGTCCGACGAGGGGTGGCGGAGCTTCGACATCGCCCGGGCCTCGATCTGGCGGATCCGCTCCCGGGTCAGGTTGAAGTGCTCCCCGACCTCCTCGAGGGTGCGGGGCTCGCCCCGGTCGAGGCCGAAGCGGAGCCGCAGGATCTCACGCTCGCGCTCGTCCAGCGGCGAGAGCAGCCGGCCGATCTCCTCGGGTAGGAGCGAGACCGCGG
>JBOGFV010000160.1:0-3182 GCA_050743525.1 Acidimicrobiales bacterium | reverse complement strand
CCCCAGATCTCGGTGGACTCCGACGAGATCCTGATCGTGGGCCGGCTCGCCTCCGTCGAGCTGCCGAGCGGCGCTTCCGCCGAGGACAAGGCGACGGCGGAGTCGGCACGGATCACCGGTCACCGGGAGGACACCCGCGACCACCGGGTCCGGATCGCCCAGGAAGCGGAGGAGCAGTTCGGACGCATCGTCTCGTGGGGGGCCCGCTGCGGCGACACCCTCGAGGTCTTCACGTCGGCCAGCGTGCCGGTCATGACCCGCTTGCGGATGCCCGAGCGCCACGTCCTCGACACCCTCCTCGACGCCGGCGTGGCCCGGAGCCGAAGCGAAGCCCTGGCCTGGTGCGTCCGGCTGGTCGCCAAGAACGAGGAGACCTGGATCACCGAGCTGCGTGAGGCGTTCGCGCACGTCGAGGACGTGCGGGCGAAGGGCCCGAGCCCGGAAGGCTAAGCCGGGCACGCGGCGGCTCCCGAGGGCCACACTGGTGAGAGGATCGGTGGACGCTCTAAAGGAGCCACGATGCCGCACTATCACGAGGTCTTGAACGAGATCGCCGCCCCCTATCGGGAGCTGCAAGAGGCCATCCCTGGCGTCGCCTCCGGATACGCCGAGATCCACCGGGCCGCCATGGGCGAGGGCGAGCTCCCGGCCAAGTTCAAGGAGCTGATCGCCCTCGCGATCGCGGTGACCCGGGAATGCGACGGCTGCATCGCCTCCCACGCCCGCTCGGCCGCCCGCCGGGGCGCCACCGCCGCCGAGGTCGCCGAGATGGTCGGGGTGACCATCCTCATGAACGGGGGTCCCGGGACGGTCTGGGGCCCTCGGGCCCTGGCCGCCTTCCACGAGTTCGCCGACGGCTGAATCGATGTCTCGCTCCGGGCCCGGTCACGGCAGAATGGACATGCCGTGACCGACGAGATCGACACCGGGGAGACCGAGGGACCGCTCGACGACGCGGCCCGGGCCAAGCGGCTGGGCGATCTCAAGGGCCTGATCGACCTCATGCGCCCAGCCGTGCAGGCCGACGGCGGCGACCTGGTGCTGATCAATGCGGATGTGGAGCACGGCGTCGTCGAGGTCCAACTAGCCGGCGCCTGCAGCTCGTGCGCGATCAGCTCCGCCACCCTCCAGGGCGGGGTCGAGCGGATCCTCCGCGACCGCCTGCCGTGGGTGACCGAGGTGATTGGCGGCCTCGACGAGTCGATGGACGACTTCGAGAGCGCCGCGATGGGCCGCGGCGCCTACGTTCCCCGGATCTGACTCAGGCAGCCAGCGCGCTCGGGTCGATCGACCCGTAGCGGATCAGCGGCTCGAAGTGGTCGAGCACGACGCGGTCCGCGTCGAGGAGGCCCCGGAGCGGACGCTCGGCCAACCGTCGCGCCACGAACCGTCTCGCGACGGCGGCCTTGCGGGCGTCGTTGTCGTGCTCGAGCGCCGACGCGCCCTCCTCGATCAGAAGGGCCGCCTCTGAGGTGTCGGCCAGCAGCTCGGCCAAGGTGCGCGACTTGAGGAGGGCCAGGTCCTCGGGCGCGTCGGCCAGCCTCCCGATGGCGTCCCAGATGTCGCGGCGCATTCGGGCGACGGCGTCGACGCTCGTTGAGAGGGCGGAGTGGCCGGCGGCGGAGTCGAGGGCCCGGTCGATGCGGTTGCCGAGGGCGACATGGGCCTGCTCGCCGCGGATCGCGCGTCGGACGTCGATCGCCAGGATGTTCTCGGTGCCCTCCCAGATGGTGTGGCACTGCGCGTCGCGCAGCTGCCGAGCGATCGGCCAGTCGTGCATGTAGCCGTTCCCGCCGAAGATCTCGAGCGCGTTCGACGCCGACCACAGTGCCACCCGGGTCGCCCGCATCTTGGCCAGCGGGATGAGGATGCGACGCACGAGGCGTGCCTCGTCGTGGTCGGAGGCGTTCCGCAGCGCCCCGGCGCACTCGAAGGTGATGGCCATCCCGGCCTCGAGGTCGACGAGGAGGTCGACCAGGGTCTCCCGCACGAGCGGGTAGTGGTCGATGCGTTGTCCCCACTGGGTCCGCGTGGCCGCGTAGATGGCGGCGTCGAGGAAGGAGCGGCGGTGGATGCCGAGCCCCATGAGTGCCACGCCGAAGCGGCTCGAGTTGACCATCTCCATCATCCGGTTGATGCCCCGGCCGTCCCGGGCGGCGCTCTGGTCCCCTCGCTCGGGGTTGCCGGCCAACCAGGCGCGAGCGCCGTCGAGGGTCACCTCGCCCGTCGGGACGCCGACGGTGCCCAGCTTCGGCTTCAGCCTCTTGATGGTGAAGCCGTTGGGCGAGCCGTCGGGCTGACGGCTCGGCACGATGAAGGTGGCGAGGCCCCGAGTGCCCTCGGGGGCGCCCTCGGGCCGGGCCAACACGATGAAGACGTCGGCGTCGACGTTCGAGCAGAAGTGCTTGTCCCCGAAGAGCAGCCACTCGCCGCCGTCGGGTACCGCCCGGGTGGTGTTGGCGCCGACGTCGCTCCCGCCCTGGCGCTCGGTGAGGAACATCCCGCCTTCCCACGCCTCGGCGGGATCGAGCGAGGTCAGCCGGCGCAGGATGTCGTCGCGCACCGCCGGTGGGGCGTAGCGCTCGACGATGTCGGCGGCGCCGCCGGTCATGCCGAGCGCGCAATAGGCGGCTGTCTCGCACTGGCTCAAGAGATAGGCGCGAGCTGCGGTGACCACGGCGGGGACGTCGCGGCCGGCGTGCTGGGCCAGGCCCACGAAGCCGGTCCGGACCAGGTCGGCCTTGTTCTCGGTCCAGCTCGGGTGGTGGACGACCTCGCCCACGTCGTATCCCCATCGGTCGTAGCGCTCGAGGACGGGTCCGTGCCGGTCGGTGACCTCGGCCCGGGCGGCCAGGGTCTTGCCCACCAGCTCGCCGTACTCGGCCACGTGTTCCTCGGCGAACTTCCGGTCGGTCGGGTCGGGCAGGTGGCGGTCCAGCAAGAAGGAGAGGTTTGGGTCGACCCCGTACCAGTCGAGGCCGATCGCTTGGTCGTGTTCGGCGTAGTCGGCGAGCATCACCTCACGCTACCGGGAGGCCGCCGGCCCGGCCCGGCCCTGGCCAGGCCGGTACGATGGGCCGGCACGGCATGGCCCCAAGCCTCCCGTGTGCCTTCATCCGGCGGGACACCGCCCAGTCGCCCAGATCCGGGCCCGATCGTGAGGAGGTGTGTCGATGCGCCGT
>JBOGFV010000159.1:0-2580 GCA_050743525.1 Acidimicrobiales bacterium | reverse complement strand
TGGTAGTAGAGCGGCGCCTCCTCCCGGAGCCGGCGGTACAGCGGGTACGGGTCGGTCGCGGTCTCCACCGCGTAGGGGTCGTAGTGGACCGCTTCCTCGTCGAGCACGGTCACCGAGCCCACCTCCGTTGGCTGCCGAGGCGATTCATGGGTGCCGGCGCCACCCCGGGAGGCCGCCCGACCTGGAGGTCGTCGGCCCGAACGTGCCCGCAGCCTTCCAAAGTTCGAGCGCCGCCGTCCATTGGGCGCCTCAAAAAAGGGCCCTCACCTCAAAAAATACATGGATGTAATTACCACCGTGTGATGCTGCTGCGGTAAAGTCGCGCCCGGAGGAAGTACGGCGGAGGAGGAGATTGTGGCGGAGGACAGAGCAGTGCCGCGCGCCGCGGTCACGCCAAAGGCGGACCGCATGCGCAGCACCCGTGTCGGCAGCGCGGCCGGTGGCCCGTCCGGAGTGGACGACGGCTACCGCGGACCGCAGGTCTGTCAGCTGGTGGGGATCTCCTACCGGCAGCTCGACTACTGGGCCCGGACCGGCCTGTTGCGGCCGTCGCTGGCCGAGGCCAACGGGAGCGGCACCAAGCGCCGCTACTCGTACCGGGACCTGCTCGAGCTCAAGGTCATCAAGCGCCTGCTCGACGCGGGCGTGTCGCTGCAGGCGGCCCGCCGGGCGGTCGGGTGCCTGCGCGAGGACCTGGGGGCCAACCTGGCCGCGGCCAACCTGGTCCTGAGTGACACCACCACCGTGCTGGCCCACACCAACGGCGAGCTGGTCGACCTGCTCGCCGGCGGCCAGGGCGTGTTCAACGTCGTCCCGCTGTCGGGGGTGGTGAACGAGCTGGCAGCCGACATCGTCCGCATCGAGCGTCCCAAGGGGCGCGACGCGATTCCCGTGCCCCGCCCGGCGCGAGCGGCCGGGGAGTGAGCCGGGCGAGCTCCGACCGGCTCCGACGCCACCCGGCCTCGACGCAAGCGGCGCTCGGCCGCTTCGCGCACCCGAGCGAGCGGCTCTTCGCCGCCCTGCTGGACGTGCACGAGGTCGAGTGGGAGTACGAGCCGGTCGAGTTCGCCATCCAGTGGGACGAGCACGGGTATCCGATCGCGGGGTTCCGCCCCGACTTCTGGCTGCCGGCCCAGCGCTGCTTCGTCGAGCTGACCACCGCCGACCAGCGCCTGGTGACCCGCAAGAACGCCAAGATCCGGCGGCTCGGCCAGCTGTACCCGGACGTCTCGCTGGTCATCGTCTACCAGCGGGACTTCCTGGCCCTCTTGGCCCGCAACGGCCTCGATCCCCTCGGCCTCCGGGCCGCCTGACCCCGACCCGTAGGCTTCGCTCGGTGAGCGAGCCCGCGGCCCCCAAGCGCTCGGCCCTCCACGCGGTCCACCTCGAGCTCGGGGCCAAGCTGGTCGACTTCGGCGGCTGGGCGATGCCGCTCTCGTACCCCAGCGGCACCATCGCCGAGCACCGGGCTTGCCGGTCCGGGACCGCCATGTTCGACGTCAGCCACCTCGGCACCGTCCGGGTCACCGGCCCCGACGCGTTCGAGATCCTGCAGCGGACCCTCACCAACGACCTCGGCGCCATCGAGCCGGGCCGGGCCCAGTACACGCACCTCCTGGAGGACGACGGCTCGGGCCTCGACGACATGATCGTCGGGTGGCTCGGCCCGGACCGCTTCGACGTGATGCCCAATGCGTCCAACACCGCGCCGGTCCGTTCCAAGGTCCCGGGCTCCGACGTGACCGCCGAGCGGGCCGTCGTGGCGCTGCAAGGCCCGACCGCCCGCCTGCTGCTGGCCGGTGTCTCGCCGGAGGCCGCCGCGGTCGGGCGGTTCAAGGTGGCCGAGGTCGAGTGGTCGGGCCATCACCTGGTCGTGGCCGGCACCGGCTACACCGGTGAGGACGGGGTCGAGTGCGCGGTACCGGTCGCTGCGGCCGAGACCTTCTGGCGGGCCATGTTCGACGCCGGCGCGACCCCGGCCGGCCTCGGGGCCCGCGACACGCTGCGGCTGGAGGCCGGCCTACCGCTGCACGGCCACGAGCTCGGCCCCGGCATCACCCCGCTGCAGGCCGGGCTGTCCTGGGTGGTGGCCTTCGACAAGGGCCCGTTCCCGGGTCGCGACGCGCTGGTGGCCGAACGGGACCGGGGGGTGGCCCGATCGCTCAAGGGGCTCGTCACCGAGGGCCGCCAGCCCCCCCGGCACGGCTCGTCGGTCACCCACGACGGTGCGACCATCGGGACCGTGACCAGCGGCAACTTCTCGCCGACCCTCGAGGTCGGCATCGCCCTCGCCCTCGTCGACACCGGGGCCGGGGTGAAGGCCGGCGACCCGGTCGGCATCGACCAGCGGGGCCGGGAGCTGCCCGCCACCCTCCACACGCTCCCCTTCGTGCGCAAGAAGCGCTGAGTGGCCGACTACCTCCCCCACACCGACGAGGACCTCGCCGAGATGCTCGGCTTCCTCGGCCTGGACTCGCTCGACCAGCTGTTCACGGTGGTGCCGGCGGCCCTGCGGCTGGCCGGCGGCCTCGGGCTGGCCGAGGGGATCCCCGAGCCCGACGCGCTGGCCCGGGCCCGGGG
>JBOGFV010000158.1:0-1897 GCA_050743525.1 Acidimicrobiales bacterium | reverse complement strand
GCCGCCGACGGCAACGCCGCCCCCGGCCTGGAGCTGCTCATGGACAAGATCCGGACCACCAAGTCCAACCGGGAGTTCCTGGCCGAGATCGCCAAGGGCGCCACGCCCAACAACTGAGGGAATACGGCGGGCGCCGGCGGCCTTGTAGGGACCGCAGGCGCCCCGGTCCCCATCGGACGAGGACAGAGAACGCAGAGACGGAGAGACAGATGAAGGCCGACATCCACCCCAACTACGCCGAGGCCACCGTCCGCTGCTCGTGCGGCAACACGTTCGTGACCCGCTCGACCAAGGCGGACCTGCACGTCGAGCTGTGCAGCGAGTGCCACCCGTTCTTCACCGGCAAGCAGAAGCTGGTCGACTCGGGCGGCCGGGTCGAGCGCTTCCAGCGCCGCTACGGCCAGCGCAAGACGACCAAGGCCCGCCAGCCCAAGAGCTCCTGAGCGGCCGGGTCCTGCCGAACCGGCCGGACCCGGTCATAACCTGAGTCGGTGCCCGAGCCGCTCGACGCGCGCATGGCCCGGCTCGAGACCGAGTACGAGGCCGTCCTCGCTGACCTGGCCGACCCGGCCACGTCGAGCGACCCGGCGCGCCTGCGCGACCTGTCGATCCGCCGCAAGGACTTGGAGGGGGTCGTCTCGGTCTGGCGGGACCTCGAACGGGCCCGTGGCGACGTGGCGGCGGCCGGGGAGATGGCCGAGGAGGCGACCGGCGACGACCGCGAGGTGGTCCGGGCCGAGCTGGAGCAGGCCGAGGCCGACGTCGGAGCGCTCGAAGACCGGCTGCGGGCGCTGCTTCTCCCGAAGGATCCCAACGCCGGCCGCAACGTGATCGTCGAGATCCGTGGCGCCGAGGGGGGCGAGGAGGCCAACCTGTTCGCCCGCGATCTCTTCAACATGTACACGCACTTCGCCGACCAGCACCGCTGGGGCCTCGAGGTCCTCTCCGAGAGCGCCACCGGCCGCGACGGACTGAACGAGGTGGTGTTCCTGGTCAAGGGGAAGGACGCGTGGCGCTACCTCGAGCACGAGGCCGGCCCCCACCGAGTCCAACGGGTGCCGGTGACCGAGTCCAAGGGCCGGGTCCACACCTCGGCGGCCACCGTCTCGGTCCTCCCCGAGGCCGAGGAGGTCGACGTGGTCATCGAGGAGAACGACCTCAAGATCGACGTCTACCGGTCGACCGGCCCGGGTGGCCAGTCGGTCAACACGACCGACTCGGCGGTCCGCATCACCCACCTGCCCACTGGGATCGTGGTGGCCATGCAGGACGAGAAGAGCCAGATCCAGAACAAGGCCAAGGCGATGACGGTGCTCCGGGCCCGGCTGTTGAAGGCCGAGCAGGACCGCCAGGCCTCCGAGATCGCGGCGACCCGGAAGAGCCAGGTCGGCAGGGGCGGCCGCTCCGAGAAGGTCCGCACCTACAACTTCAAGGAGAACCGGGTGACCGACCACCGGATCGGGCTGACCGTGCACAAGCTCGACCAGGTGCTGGCCGGCGACCTCGACGACTTCGCCGAGGCGCTCATGGCCGACAAGCGGGCCCGCCAGCTGGGTGAGGACGAGGCCGATACCGGATGACCACGGGCACCGAGCCCTGGGACGGGGTGGATCGGCGCCGGGTTCGCCAGGCGCTCGCGGCAACCCTCGGTTCCGAGCACGAGGCCCGCTGGTTGCTCGAGGACGTCGCCGGGGCCGGCGGTCCGGGCGACGCCTTGGGCCCCGATGCGGCATCCCGGGTCCGGGAACTGGCCGAGCGTCGGGGGTCCGGTGAGCCCCTCCAGTACGTGCTCGGGCACTGGCCGTTCCGGCAGCTCGACCTGCTGGTTGACCCCCGAGCCCTGATCCCGCGTCCCGAGACCGAGTGGCTGGTCGACGTGGCCCTGGCCGAGCTGGAC
>JBOGFV010000157.1:0-10563 GCA_050743525.1 Acidimicrobiales bacterium | reverse complement strand
GTTCAGCTTCGGCTGGGTCTCCCACTTCAATGTGGTCATCGCAGAGACGGTAGCGCCCGCCACCCCCCGCGCGGACACCGCCGGGCGCCGTCGAGGCGCAAAACCGCAGGCCTCTCGCGTGGCGATGACCCTCGCGACCGTCGAGAATGGGGCGATGCCATCGGACGAGGTGCGGGTCGCCCGTGTCTACGACGCCTCCACTCCTGAGGACGGGGCGCGGGTGCTGGTAGACCGGCTCTGGCCCCGGGGGCTCTCGAAGGGCGCCGCGGCCCTCGACGAGTGGCTGAAGGAGGTCGCCCCGTCCACCGAGCTGCGCCGCTGGTACGGGCACGACCCGGAGCGCTTCGAGGAGTTCGAGCAGCGTTATCGCGCCGAGCTCGAGAAGGGCGCGGCCGCGGACGCGCTGGCCACCCTCCGGGAGCGGCGGAGCGACGGAACCCTCACGCTGCTCACCGCGACCCGCGACCTCGCCCTGAGCCACGCCACCGTGCTCGCCGTGACGCTCCGAGCCGGCCGCTGAGCTACCGCTCCAGCGCCACCGCCATGCGCCGGACCGCCTCGTCGAGGATCTCGGTAGCGGTGGCGAAGTTGAGGCGGACGAAGCCCGACCCCTCGGCCCCGAACCGCAGCCCCGGCTCGAGCGCGACCCGGCCCCCTTCGAGGAAGCGCTCGCGGGGTTCGTTGCCCGAGCCGACGCTCCGGCAGTCGAGCCAGGCGAGGTAGGTGGCCTCGGGGGGGTGCCAGGTGAGCGCGGGAAGCCGCTCGGCGAGGAGGGCGCCGAGGTCGCTCCGGCGCCGCCCGAGCGTGACCAGCAGCTGGTCGAGCCACGGCTCGCCCCGGTCGTAGGCGGCGATCGACGCCAGCACCCCAAACTGGCCCGACCCCCACTTGGACTCGGGCGGGAACCGCTCGACCACCGCGTCCATGGTTGGCGAGGCGGTGACGACCGTCGCGCACTTCAGACCGGCGAGGTTCCACGCTTTCGAAGCCGACACCACGCTCGCGGCGACCTCGGCGGCACCCGGCAGCGTGAGCAACGGGGTGAAGGTGGCCCCGGACAGCACGAGCGGGCCGTGTATCTCGTCGCTGACCACCCGCACGCCGTGGCGGGTGGCCAGGTCGATCACGGCGGCCAGCTCCTCGGGCGAGTGCGCCCGTCCCACCGGGTTGTGCGGATTGCAGAGGATGTAGACGGCGGCCCCGGCGGAGAAGGCCGACTCGAGGGCAGCCAGGTCGAGGCGCCAGCCCTGTGCGGTCTCGACAAGCGGCACCTCGACGAGCCGGGACCCGGCCTCGTCGACCCAGTCGAAGAAGGGTGGGTACACCGGTGTGTTGATGACGACGGCCTGGCCTGGCGTCGTGAGCGCCCTCAGCAGTAGGACGACCGCGACCCCGACGTCGGCGACGCCGGTCACCCGGGCTGGATCGACGTCCCAGCCCCACCGCCGCCTCGCGAAGGCGGCTAGCGATGTCCCGAGCCCGCTGGCCGCGGTGGCGTACCCGGTGTCGCCAAGCTCCACTGCTTCGTGCAGTGCCTCGGCGACCACGGGGGCGAGCGGGTAGTCCATCTCAGCAACCGTGAGCGGGAGCACGTCGCTCGGATGAGCGGTCCACTTGGCGCTGCGGCGGGCGCGCAGTGACTCGATCGGGTCACACTGCAACTCCTTGACGCCCATCCGCCTCCTCGGTTCGCCAACGGACCAGGTTCGCACACACCCTGGAGCCGACCGTGGGGAGCTATCCCTCTTCAATTTGCTCCGCCGACCAGCTCCACTCTGCATCTGATGCCGGTCGCATTCGAAAGCCGGGTGTCGGACGTGACCAGCGTGGCGCCGGCCATCTCGGCCAGCGCCACGTAACACGCGTCGTAGATCGAAAGGTTATCCCGGAGTCCCCAGCATCTCGGTAGCAGCGGCCGATGAGGGACCCGCCGCAGCGGCAACGCCAATAGATCATCAAGCGCACGATCGGCGCGACGAGCAAGGAGCGCACCGCGGCGGAACAGCTTGCCAAAGGCCGAGGCGACCTCGACGTCGATCAGCTGCGGGACCAGTACGGACTCGCCGATGATCCTCCGGCGCGCGTCGTCGCCGTCGGGCCCGTCGTCGATGAGTGCCGGGACGAGCACACTCGCGTCAACGACGATCACGATCCTCCCTGATTAACTCGACCGCCTCGGCAAACGACACCGAGCCTCCGGTGCGAGCCCCGGCTCGCTCCAGGATCTCGTCGATCGTGGGGGTCGCCGCCTCCTCGATCAACCGGGCGCGGAGGTACTCCTGGAGAGACTGATGGGCCGCCGCGGCGCGGCGCCGCAGGACACCGTGCGTATCCGCTGGGACGTCCTTGACCTGAATGCTCGGCATGGCGCCAATCTAGCGCTTGTGGCGCTACTTTGGCGCCACTGCCCTAGGAAGTCAGCCTCCACTCCCGTATGGGCGGGTGAGGATCTCGAGGAAGTGACCGTCGGGGTCCTCGAAGTAGACGCCCCGACCACCGTCCCGGTCGTTGATCTCCGAGGGCTGGGAGCGGAACGGATCCGCCCAGTAGTCCTGATGGCCCTTGATCCGGCCGAAGATGTCGTCGAACTCGGCCTCGGTGACCAAGAACGCGTAGTGCTGCGATGTGATGTCGCCGTCGACATCGCGGAAGTCGAGCGACACCCCGTTGCCGAGCTCGGCCACCAGGAAAGGCCCGAACGGTGCGGCCGGACCGAGGCCGAGGGTCTTGACCAGGTAGTCGGACGACACCTTCTTGTTGCGGCAGGGCACGATGGTGTGATTGAGGGCAGGCGACACAGCGACCCCTTTCGTCGGGAAGATTCAACACCTCGCGGCCGGTTCGTCCAAGGGCCTTCTCGTAGGGGCGGGTCAGACGCCTGGCCTTTGGGCCCGTCGGCGATGGCGGGGCCGCCTACTCGAGCGGCTGGTGGGCGACCGCCGGGGGCTGGCGGCCCGACAGCAGCCAAGCTGCGGCGGCCGCCACCAACGGCGTCCCGACCAGGATGACCAGAAGGTTGGCGACCGGCACGTTGCCGAGCGAGCCCAGGCCCTCGAGCGAGTTCTTCACAAAGAACCCGATCGAGGCCAGGTAGCCGCCGACGGTCCCGACCACCGCACCGATCAGCGCGAGCGCCCCGGCGGTCGCCGCGGTGATCGTCCTTCGGGTCCTGCTGCCCGCCCCGGCTGCCGTCAACGTCCGCCGATCGCTGGCCGTCTCGCTGCGGATGAGCCCGATCGTCATGGCCAGGATCGCGAGTGCCATGGCGACTCCGAAGACCGTGGCCCAGTTGACGATCTCAGACGAAGTCGGCTCGTCGTTCTTCGTCTCGGTGCTGAGACCGGCCGACGCCGCGGCGAGCCGAACGCTGGTCAGCTGGGCCGCTGTCAGCGGTGCCGCGGTCTGAACCAACCAGCCCGAGTTCGCCGTCAAGAGGTGCAGCGAGCGCACCGCGTGCTGGGTGAGCACCGTGTTAGGGGCCGATGTCCCGGCTGGGAGCGCCCCGACCTCCTGGATCACCGGGTTTGCCAAGCACGAACCGGGCGGACACGGACTGGAGTTCGGGCCGTTCGGTCCCTGCGAACCGGGCGTTATGGTCTGGCCCTTTCCGATGTTGCCGTAGATGAGCTGCATCTGAGAGACGCCCGCCAGTCCCGGGCGCGCGGTCAGGACGTCGGCACTCGGCTCGATCGTCGTCGGGTCGATGCCGAATGCCTTCAAGAGGCCCGGCGTCTCCACGTAGATCTGGCCGGTAAAATTGCGACCCGGGCCATTGTGGTTCAGATTCGCGCTCGGCGACAGGAGCTCGACGAAGTCCTTGGCGCCGACCGAAGCTGCGATCGCCTTGGCCTTTGCCTCAATCGTCCGCAGCTGCACCGGCGTCGCCGAGGCCTGCGAACCGGGTCCCTGATCGCCATTGGGCGTGTAAAGGAGGAACTGGTTCGAGGCCAAGTTCGGGCCGACGTAGTCGAGCGTGTTCCCGTACCGGGCCGCCGCCACGACCACGACGACGACCGCGACGAGGATCCCGAGGCTGATCGCGGCCAGCGCCGCGCCCGAGCGTGACCGGTAGCGGGATAGGTCCCGGAGGGCCAGTCGCACCGCGACGGGGGCCCGTCGTCCGAAGCGGCTCAAGGCACCGAGGCACAGCGGCGAGAGGAACACGATCCCGACCACGAGTGCGACGAATCCGAGCACGAGCTCGAGCGCTCCTCCGCCGTTTCCCTTGGTTGAACCCGAGTAGGCCAGCAGGACGAACGCGACGCCGATGGCGATTGAACCTGGCACCGCCGAGCGGCGGACCTCCTTGGGCGGGCTGGGTCGGCCAGCCAGGGCGGCCACGATCGGCACCCGGGTGATGGCGCGAGCCGGCCGGGCGGCCGCGACGGAGGTCGCGATGACTGCCAGTCCCATGGAGGGCCCGACGACGATCCAGGGGATCTGGAACGTCCCAATCACATGGTGCGCGCTCGACTGGAGGAACGGCCGGTAGGCAAGCCACCCCGCCAACCCGAGCGCGGCGCCGAGCACTGCTCCGACCACCCCCACGATGACACCGTTGGCGCGGATCACCAGGCTGACGTGCTTGTCACGGGCCCCGAGCGACTCGAGCATCCCGATCGAGCGCAGGCGCCGCTGGGCGAGGACGCTGAATCCGCCGATGGCGACCAGCGCGATCAGGAGCATGCCGAGCGTCGCGAGGGCGAGGACGATGGTGTCCGGATTGAAACCGTTGTTGCCGGCCGACATCGATGCCGACTCGATCGGCAGGCCACGGGGAGGCTTGCCGTGCGCGTCGAACAGCACCGTTGCCTGGGTCGGGTGCGAGACCTGGCCCGGAGCGACCAGGGCAAACGAGTCGAGCAGGCTCTGGGGGTTCTCGACGAGGCCGACGACCCGGCGGGCCATCCCTCCTTCTCGCCACCGGCCGCCCACCCGCAGCCCGAACTCAGAGGCGAGGTCAGCGGTGAGAGCGACTTCCCCCAGGCCGACCGGGTACCGGCCACTCACGAGGGAGAGCAACGGAGTGCCGAAGAGGCCGTGCGGGTTCTGGGCCCGCAACTCGAAGGTGGTGATCGAACCGGGCAACTGCATTGTCTGGTTCTCGATGACGTCGACCGTGCCGAGGCGCTGCTCGGCGTTGACCACGTCGGAGGAGATCTGGGCGCTCGAGCCGTTCTGGAAGTTGGCCAGGAACTGCGCGGTCCCGAACCCCGCGTTCACCGGCGGAGGGGTCGCCTTCGCGACCGCCGAACCGATGAAAGTGCCGGTGACCGCGACGACGATGAGAGCGAGGACGAGCATTTGCTGGCGCCATTCACGCCGGAACAGGCGCCACGCCCACCGGACCACCGCCCGGCGGGCCGGCATGCCGCCGCTGCTGGGGCCGGTCGTGGCGACCACCCGCGGCCGGTCGAGGACGGCGGTCATCGGTCCGTGCTGTTGGCCAGGAGGGCCTCAGGGGCGCTCGGCGTCGCGGTCTGGTCGACGATTCGGCCGTCGCGGATGAACACGACCCGGTCGGCCCACGACGCGAGCTGGGCGTCATGGGTCACGACGACGGCCGCCATGCCCCGTCGGCACGCGCCGAGGACCATTCGCATCACCGCCTCGCCGTTCTCCGAGTCGAGGGCCCCCGACGGCTCGTCGGCGAGGAGGAGCCTGCGCTCCCCCACTACCGCCCGGGCGATCGAGACCCGCTGGCGCTCGCCCCCGGAGAGCTGATCGGGGAAGTGACCGGCCCGGTCACCGAGCCCGAGCTCCCTGAGCTTCTCTTCCGCGACCGCCTGGGCCTGGCGCGCCGGGATGCCGTCGAGCTCCAAGGGAAGCGAGACGTTCTCGGTGGCCGTCAGTCCTGGCAGCAGGTTGAAGTCTTGGAACACGAAGCCAATCGAGCGGCGTCGCAACTGGGCCTTGTGGTCGCGTGAGAGGCGGGACAGCGCCTGTCCGTTGACCATCACCTCTCCGATGCTCGGGTCCTCGAGGCTGCCGGCGATGGTGAGCAACGTGCTCTTGCCCGAACCGCTCGGTCCCATGACCGCGACCAGCGCGCCCGCGTCGACGACAAGGTCGACGTCCCGTAGCGCGTGGACTTGGGTGTTGTCCTCTCCATAGGTCTTGGACACATGAACCAACTCGAGGACGCTCATCGCTGCACTCCCACCCGGCGTCGGATCCGGGGCACGGCCGCAGGCGCCGGGGAAGCCGGTGCGACCGAAGCCCTCTTGAGGCGGCCGTCGGCGGTGTCGAGCCACCGGACCACCCCGTCGAGCCGAAACAGCTCGGCGTCGACTACCAGCGCGAAGCTGAGGTCGAAATCGGCCTCGTCCTCCTTCAGGCGGGTCCACTGCTGCATGACCTCGATCACGTAGCGGCGGTGCGCCTGGATCACCTCGCCCACGTCGACACCGGGGACCCGCAGCGCCACCAGCACCTTGATGACCAGCTCGTCGCGAGGCGGAAGGCTCAGGTCAGGTGGGGTCCGGAGCCACTGGTTGAGCTCGTGCTCCCCTGCTGGGGTGATCCGGAAACCCTTCTGGGGACCAGCCTCCTCGGTGTCGTCGGATTCGACGAGGCCGTCTCGCTCCAGGCGTTGGAGGGTCGTGTACACCTGGCCGACGTTGAGCGGCCAGACCTCGCCGGTCCCGGCCTCGAACTCCTGACGGAGCTGGAGACCGTATTTGGGTCCCTCACTCAACAGGGCCAGCAGCGCGTGGGGGATGCTCATCAGCCCACTTCACTAAGTAGCATACTCAGTATTCTACTCCTCGAGTCCACCAATGCAAGGGGGGGAGGGACTGCTCCTATGGTGCGCGCCGGCACGGACGGTGCCTATCGGGAATGTCCCTGAGACGACCCCGACCACGTAGTCGAGCCCGCGCTGGCGGCGCGCAACTGGAATCCTCGGCGTCCGGCCACACCCCGCGGGCCGAAGCCGCCCCTATTCGGGCGAGCTCTCGAGTGCCACCTCGTAGGACCACAGCTCAGAGTGGACGGCCACCGGCCGACCCTCGGCGCCGGCTCGGCTCGCGCCGGCGTGGCCGTGGGCGAACGCGGGTGAGGAGACCCAGGCGTCGAAGGCCGCCTCGTTCCGCCACCGGGTGACGACCAGCCACTCGCGGCGGTCGTCGGTGGGCCGGAGCAGCTCGAATCCCTCGAAGCCGTCCTGGTCGTCCACGGCCCCCGCTCGGGCGGCAAAGCGCTGAGCCAGCTCGTCGCCCCCGTCGTCGGGCACGGTGATCGCGTTGATCTTGATGACCGTCATGGCCCGATCACAGCACGTCGACGCCCCTTGCGCATAGCCCAGGGCGACCAGGGGGTAGGAGGAGACGATGCCAAGCGATGACCCCCCGGGAATGATCGACGATCCGGCTGGGGCGTTTCACCGTTTGGTTGGCGCGCTCGACTATCCGATGTTCATCGCCACCGCCGCGGCACGGGGACGGCGGGCCGGCTGCCTCGTCGGATTCGCCACCCAGGCCAGCATCGAGCCGCCCCGGATGCTCGTCCTCATCTCGAAGGGCAACCGGACGAGCAAGGTGGCGGACGACGCTGACGCCTTGGCCCTGCACTTCCTCGACCGGGCTGACCGTAACCTCGCCTCGCTCTTCGGTGAAGAGACCGGCGACGAGGTCGACAAGTTCGCCCACTGCGACTGGCACGAGGGCCCAGGCTCGGTGCCGATCCTCGAGCGCGTGGCCGGGTGGGTGGCCGGACCGGTGCTCGCGCGCCACGATCTCGGCGACCACGTCGCTCACCCCATCGAGGTGGGCGAGGCCGCCTGTGCCCGACCGGGCCATCAGTTGGGCTTCCAGCACCTCCGCGGCACATCGCCGGGGCACCCGGCCTGAAGAGACCCGATCGATACTGATGGGCGTGCCGGAGGTCGACGAGCTCATCGACCGGATCCTCTCGACCTACCCCACGATCATCGTGGTCGGAGCCAGCGACGATCCGGAAAAGGACGCCCACCTGGTGCCTGCCCACATGCAGCGGCACGGCTGGCGGATCGTCCCGGTCAACCCGCGCGGCGGAACGATCCTCGGAGAGCCCGCCCACCGGACTCTGGCCGACGCCCCCGAGCCAGTTGGGCTCGTCAATGTCTTCCGGCCGTCCGCCGAAACGCCGGAGGTCGCCCGCCAGGCGGTTGCGGCAGGCGCCACTGCACTTTGGCTCCAGCTCGGGATCGCCTCGGCCGAGGCGCGTGAGATCGCCGCGGCTGGCGGGGTCCTGTATGTGGAAGACCGCTGCATGCTGATCGAGCAGCGGCGGCGGAGCATCGAAGCCCCGCTCATCTGACTCCGAGGGGTCAGCTCGGCTTGGCGTAGTTGCCCATCCCGGCGAAGTCGATGAACACGCAGGGCTCGTCGCCGAGGGTCCAGCCGTCGTGGCCGGGTGGGATCGAGACGATGTCGCCGGGGCCGACCTCGGTCTCGGTCCCGTCGTCCATCTTGATGAGCTGGCGGCCCGAGACGACGTAGCCGAGGTGGGCGGCCCCGCAGCTTTCGGTCCCCGCGATCGGCTTCACATGCTCCGACCACTTCCAGCCCGGCTCGAACGTGGCCTTCCCGACCACGCCGCCCGGCACGTTGACGAGCTCGACCTTGCCCTTGCCCTGGAATGGACGGGTCTCGTCGGCGTGCTCGAAGCGCTTCTTCTCGACTTCGGCCATGGTGGCCTCCCTCTCGATGGCGGATTGTCCCTACTTGTTCCTAACGCCGATCGCCATCGCCGGCAACCGGCGCACGCACATGGCGCGCTCGCTCAGCCGAGGGCGGCTTCAAGCGCCGCCACGACGTCGTCGCCGACCGCGAGCGGGCCCCCGAAGACG
The DNA here is from genome assembly GCA_050743525.1 of Acidimicrobiales bacterium. Taxonomy (GTDB): domain Bacteria; phylum Actinomycetota; class Acidimicrobiia; order Acidimicrobiales; family RAAP-2; genus Palsa-461. Next base: position 1,733 of record JBOGFV010000157.1, on the reverse strand, counting down.
AAGCCCGGGGTGCCCGGCGCCAGCGAGTGGAGGTACGGGACGATCGGGCCCGGCAAGGGCGCGTTCGGGTTCACCAGCAGGAGCGGCCCGATCCGGCCGCTGGTGGCCATGAAGACGCCCCCGCCGAGGGCGTCGGGGAAGCTGGCCGCCGTGGCCGCCCCGAACACCGAGGCTCCCGGGAAGAAGGTCGAGGCCACCGCCGCCGAGGTGGCGAACAGGTCCGGCCCGAAGACTGGGGTGGCCGACGGGTCGGCCCCGAAGGCGGCCAGTGGGCCCCCGATCGCGTAACGGACGTCGGACGTGTGCATGGCCAGGTAGGCGGCGGTCTCGGGGGCCTGGATGGGCCCGTCGGTCAGGAGGATGGCGGCGTGGTCCTTGATGGCGGCCGGCACCGCCGAGAGCGCGTCGAAGAAGTTGAGCCCGGTCGCCTCGAAGACGGTCGCCGGATCACCGAGCTGGCCGGCGATGGCGACGGCGGTCGCGTACTCGTTGGGCCCGGCCACCCGGACAACCCGGTAGCCCAGGCCACTCAGGGTGGCGTCGGCACCGGTGTGCATGTGGTCCTCGACGGGGTCGTCATCCAGCACGGGCACGCGCTGAACGGGCCCGACGGCCCCAATGGTCCCAACGCCCGCTTAGGCGGCCACCGACTCGAGATCCGCCATCGCCGCGGCGTCGAGCTCAATCGAGCCGACCGCGAGGTTCTGCTCGAGGTGGTCGGGCGACGAGGTCCCCGGGATCAGGAGCACGTTCGGGGCGGTGGCCAGCAACCAGGCCAGCGCGACCTGGGCCGGGCTCACCCCGAGGCCGTCGGCCAGGCCACGGACCACCTCGGAGGTCAACACGGGGTTGTTGGCGTTGAACGCGGACCCGAGCGGGAAGAACGGCACGAACGCCACCTCGTCGTCGCGGCATGCCTCGAGCAGCTGCTGTGCCGAGCGGTCGGCGACGCTGTAGGCGTTCTGGACGCACGCGATCTCCGTGCGGGTGGTCGCCTGGCGGTACTCGTCGAGCGTCACATTGCTGACCCCGACCGCGCCGATCAGACCCTCGTCGCGCATCGCCACCATCGCGTCGAGCTGCTCGTCGAATCCGACCTCGCCGCCGGGGATGCGGCGCAGGTTGACGATCGGGACCCGGTCGATCCCGAGGCCGGCCAGGTTGGCCTGGACCCCCGAGCGGAGCTCCGCGGGCCGCTGGGCCGGGTGCCACCCACCCCGGTCGTCGCGCGACGCTCCGACCTTGGACACGAGGACCAGCCCGGCCGGGTACGGGGAGAGGGCTTCGTGGATCAGCTCGTTGGCGACGTCGGGTCCATAGAACTGGGACGTATCGATGTGGTCGACGCCCGCATCGATCACCCGGCGCAGCACCGCCAACGCCTGGTCCCGGTCCTTGGGCGGGCCGAACACCCCAGGACCCGGCAGCTGCATGGCGCCGAACCCGACGCGACGGACACGGTGGCCCGCCAACGGGAACCGATCCTCAGGCACCGCGAGCCTCAGGAGGCGCGGAGGCCGTCGAGGATCATGCCGAGCAGACGCATGCTCTGCTCCTCCGACAGCGTGGCGTTGGTGCACATCGGGCCGAGGAGCTGCATGACGTCGGACCCGTCGACATCGGAACGAACCACCCCGGCCGCCTGGCCGCGCTCGACGACGAGCGCGGCCGCCTTCTCGATCCGGTCTCGCAACCGCACCCGGAGATCGGGGTCCTTCTCCCACGCCTCCAGC
>JBOGFV010000156.1:0-6166 GCA_050743525.1 Acidimicrobiales bacterium | reverse complement strand
TCATCGGGTCGGGCCCGATCGTGATCGGCCAGGCCTGCGAGTTCGACTACTCGGGGACCCAGGCCTGCCGGGTGCTGGTCGAGGAGGGCTACCGGGTGGTGCTGGTCAACTCCAACCCGGCCACGATCATGACCGACCCCGCCACTGCCGACCGCACCTACGTCGAGCCGCTCGACCCCGCCGTGGTGACGGCGATCATCGAGCGGGAGCGCCCCGACGCGCTCCTGCCCACCCTCGGGGGCCAGACCGCCCTCAACCTGACCATGGCGCTCGCCGACGCCGGTGCCCTCGACCGGTTGGGTGTCGAGGTCATCGGGGCCAAGCCCGAGGCCATCGCGACGGCCGAGGATCGCGAGCGCTTCAAGCTGGCCATGGGCGAGATCGACCTCGAGGTCCCCCTGTCGGGCTTCGCTCACTCGGTCGACCAGGCCCTCGAGATCGCCCAGGGCATCGGGTACCCGATCATCGTGCGGCCGAGCTACATCCTCGGCGGCTCGGGCTCGGGCATCGCGTCCGACCGCGACGGCCTGGCCCGCCTCGCCGCGATCGGCATCGACGCCAGCCCGATCGGCGAGGTGCTGGTCGAGCGGTCGATCTCCGGCTGGAAGGAGTACGAGCTCGAGGTCATGCGGGACCGGGCCGACAACTGCGTGGTCGTCTGCTCGATCGAGAACCTGGACCCGATGGGCGTGCACACCGGCGACTCGATCACCGTCGCCCCGGCCCAGACCCTGACCGACGTCGAATACCAGGCCATGCGGGACGACGCCTTCGCGTGCCTGCGCCGGGTCGGGGTGGAGACCGGCGGATCCAACGTGCAGTTCGCGGTCGACCCGTCCGACGGCCGTCGGATGATCATCGAGATGAACCCGCGGGTGTCGCGGTCCTCGGCGCTGGCCTCCAAGGCCACCGGGTTCCCGATCGCCAAGATCGCGGCCCGCCTCGCCGTCGGCTACGAGCTCCCCGAGATCCCGAACGACATCACCGGGGCCACGCCGGCCAGCTTCGAGCCGACCATCGACTACGTGGTGACCAAGATCCCCCGCTTCGCCTTCGAGAAGATGAGCGGCGCCGACACCACGCTCGGCACCAAGATGCAGTCGGTCGGCGAGGTGATGGCGATCGGCCGCACCTTCGCCGAGTCGCTCCAAAAGGCGCTGCGCTCGCTGGAGCAGGGCCGCCACGGGCTGAACGCCGACCCCGGCGAGGCCGCCCTCGACGCCCTCGACGACGATGAGCTCCTCGAGCGGGTCGCCGTGCCCAGCCCCGACCGGATCTTCGAGGTCGAGGCGGCGCTGCGGCGGGGGGTCTCGGTGGAGTCGGTGGCCTCGGCCAGCGGGATCGACCCGTGGTTCCTCCGCCACATCGCCGCGATCAGCCAGGCCCGCCTCGAGGTGGAGGGCCGGCGGGCCGAGGCCGGCGGCGACGTCCTGGGCACGCTCGGGCGGGCCGACTGGCGCCGGCTCAAGCGGCTCGGGTTCTCCGAGCCCCAGCTGGCCCACCTCCTCGGGACCGACGAGGCGGCGGTCCGGGCCGCCCGGCTGGCCCACGGGGTCGCCCCGACCTTCAAGACCGTCGACACCTGCGGGGCCGAGTTCGCCGCCGACACGCCGTACCACTACTCGGCCTACGAGGACGAGGAGGAGGTCCGCCCCTCGGCGCGGGAGCGGGTCATCATCCTCGGTTCCGGGCCCAACCGGATCGGCCAGGGGATCGAGTTCGACTACTGCTGCGTGCACGCGAGCCTGGCCCTGCGGGCGGCCGGCTACGAGACCGTGATGGTCAACTGCAACCCCGAGACCGTCTCGACCGACTACGACACCTCGGACCGCCTCTACTTCGAGCCGCTCACCGCCGAGGACGTGCTGAACGTCATCGAGGCCGAGCAGCGGGCCAGCCGCGGCGCCGGCCGGGTCCGGGGCGTCATCGTCTCGCTCGGTGGCCAGACCCCCCTCAAGCTGGCGTCGGTGCTGCCCGAGTCGCTCGTGCTCGGCACCCCGGCGTCCTCGATCGACCTGGCCGAGGACCGCGAGCGCTGGAACGCCCTGTGCGCCGGGCTCGGGATCGGGCAGCCGCCCGGCGGGACCGCCACGACCGCCGAGCAGGCGCACGCCATCGCCGAGCGGATCGGGTACCCGGTGCTGATCCGTCCGAGCTACGTGCTGGGCGGCCGGGCCATGGAGATCGTCTACGACGGCGAGGGGGTGCGCCGGGTGATGGCGTCGGTCGCGACCGGCATGGCTCGCGAGGGCGGGGTCAGCGCCGAGCGACCGGTGCTGGTCGACCGGTTCCTCGAGGACGCGGTCGAGGTCGACGTCGACTCGGTGCGCGACGTCGCCGGCGAGGTGCTGATCGCCGGCATCATGGAGCACGTCGAGGAGGCCGGGGTCCACTCCGGCGACTCGGCCTGCGCGTTGCCGCCCCAGACGCTCAGCGCCGAGGTGCTGGCGACGCTCGAGGACCACACCCGCTCGATCGCTGAGGCGCTCAAGGTCGTCGGGCTCCTCAACGTCCAGTACGCAGTGAAGGACGGCACCGTATTCGTGCTCGAAGCCAACCCCCGGGCCAGTCGGACCGTTCCGTTCGTGGCCAAGGCGACCGGACTGCCCCTCGCCGCCGTCGCGGCCCGGGTCGTGGTCGGCGAGACGCTGGAGGCGCTGCGGGAGTCGGGCCAGCTCGTGCCCGTCGGTCCGCTCGGGCACGTCTCGGTGAAGGAGGCGGTGCTGCCCTTCGACCGGTTCCCGGGCGTCGACACGTTGCTCGGGCCCGAGATGCGCTCGACGGGGGAGGTCATGGGGGTCGACACGACCTTCGGCCTCGCCTTCGCCAAGAGCCAGATGGCGGCCGGCACCCGCCTGCCCCGGGAGGGCACCGTCTTCTTCTCGCTGGCCGACCGGGACAAGCCGGCCGGCCTCGAGGTCGCCCGGGGGCTTCGCGCGCTCGGATTCTCGCTGGCCGCCACCGCCGGGACGGCCGAGTTCCTCGCCGCCGCCGGGGTGCCCGTCGACACCGTGGTGGCCAAGGTGGGGGAGGGGGGCGACGGCCCCCCGCACGCCGTCGAGCTGATCGCCGGCGGCCAGGTCCAGCTGGTGGTGAACACGCCCCGGGGGCGGGGGCCGCGGGCCGACGGCCAGTACATCCGGGTCGCCGCCCTCGCCCACCACGTGCCCTGCCTGACCACGCTGGCCGCCGCCAAGGCGGCGGTGGCCGGGATCGCCGACTGGGCCACCCACCCGCTCGAGGTCCGGACCCTGCAGGAGCTGCACCTGGACGGGGCGGTGCGCTGAGTGGCCGTCGACCTCACCACCCGGGTCGGGAGCGTGACGCTGGCCAACCCGGTGATGACGGCGTCGGGGACGGCCGGCCACGGCACCGAGCTGGCCCCCTACGGCCGGCTGGCGGCGCTGGGCGCCCACGTCGTGAAGTCCCTCTCGGCCGAGCCGTGGGCCGGCAACGAGGCCCCCCGGGTCACCGAGTCCGACGCCGGCATGGTCAACAGCGTCGGCCTGAGCGGCCCGGGCGTCGAGGCGTGGCTCGAGCATGAGCTGCCGGCGTTGCGCGACGCCGGCGCCACGGTGGTGGTGAGCATCTGGGGCCGCAGCGTCGAGGGGTTCGCCAAGGCGGCCGCGATGCTCCGGGGGGTGGGGCTCCCGGTGGTGGCCGTCGAGGTGAACGTGAGCTGCCCGAACGTCGAGGACCGGTCGCGAATGTTCGCCCACCACCCCCGGGCGACCGCCGAGGCGGTGGCGGCGTCGGAGTGCGGCCTGCCCAGGTGGGCGAAGCTCAGCCCCAACGTGCCCGACGTCGGCGAGATCGCGGCGGCCGCCCTCGGGGCCGGCGCCGAGGGCCTCACGCTGGTGAACACGCTGCTCGCGATGGTCGTCGATCCGGAGCGGCGCCAGGCCGTCCTCGGGGCCGGCGGGGGCGGTCTCTCGGGCCCTCCGCTGCGCCCGGTCGCGACGCGCGCGATCGCCGAGTGCCGCCGGGCCTTCCCCGGCGCCGCCATCGTCGGGGTCGGGGGAGTGGCCGAGGGCCGGCACGCCGCCGAGTTGTTGGTGGCCGGCGCCGACGCCGTCCAAGTGGGCACCGCGACGTTCCGCGACCCACGGGCGCCGTGGCGCGTGCTCGAGGGCCTGGGACGCTGGTGTGAGCGGCACGGGGTCGGCGCGGTCGGCGAGCTCGTCGGGTCGTTGCGTGGCTGAACCGTTCCGGGCCCGGCTGGCCACGGCGGTCGCCCAGCGCGGGGGGCTGTGCGCCGGGATCGACCCGAGCGCGGCGAGCCTCGAGAAGTGGTCGCTCCCCGACACCGCCGCGGGCGCGACCGAGTTCGCGATGCGCTGCCTCGAGGCGCTCGCCGGCCACGTGGGCGCGGTGAAGCCGAATGCGGCGTTCTACGAGCAGTTCGGCTCCCCGGGCCTGCGCGCGCTTGAGAGCGTGCTCGCGGCAGCGCGGGAGCTCGGCGTGCTCACCGTCGGCGACGCGAAGCGCGGCGACATCGCGTCGACCAACGCGGCCTACGCACGCGCGTGGCTCGCGTCAGACAGCCCGCTGTCCGTCGACGCGGTGACGGTGTCGCCGTATCTGGGCGCGGGCGCGTTGTCTCCGTTCTTCGAACTCGCGGAGCGCGAGGGACGCGGCGTGCTCGTCGTGGTGCGGAGCTCGAACATCGAGGGTCGCGATGTGCAGGGGGCGCGTCGAGACGACGGGCGGGCCCTCGAGGTCGCCCTCCTCGACGAGGTCCGGGCCCGGCCCGACTCGGTGGGTGCGGTCATCGGACTCATGGCCGGGGCGGCCCCGTTGGCCCTGCCAGAGGCCGGATTCTACCTGGCCCCGGGCCTGCTCACCCAGGGGGCGGAATGGGCGGATTTCGGGCGGCAGTTCGCGGGTATGGCATCGGCGACGGTTCTGGTCAACCTTTCGAGGCCCTTCGTCACGGCCGGTCCCGACCCGAACGCATTGCGTGACGTGGCCCGAGAATCCACAGAGAAGGTCGCAGCCCAGTTGCGCCAGCCAACCGGTTGAGGCGCTATCGTCGTCATATGCCTCAACCGCCCGCCCTTACCGCTGAGCAGCGCCAGGCAGCGTTGCAGAAGGCCGCGAAGGTGCGCCGCGAGCGCGCCGATGTCAAGGAGAAGCTGAAGCTCGGCTCTCTCACCCTCGCCGAATTGCTGCAGCAGGCAGTGGGCGACGAGACGGTCGGGAAGATGAAGGTCCTTTCGGTGCTCGAGTCGCTTCCGGGCCTCGGGAAGGTGAAGGCCCGTCGTCTCATGGACACGGTGGGCATCAGCGAGAGCCGCCGCCTGCAGGGGTTGGGCGCCAAGCAGCGCGCCGACCTGCTGAAGGCCACCGCTCGCTAGATCAAGGTCAGCGGCCCCCACTGGAGGCGCCGCTCACCTTTGTGCTCATCGGCCCCGGCGGGGCCGGCAAAGGCACCGTCTCGCGGGCGCTGGTGGCGCGCGACCCCAAGCTGTGGTTGAGCCGGTCCTGGACGACCCGGCCGCGCCGTCCCGGCGAAGCCGAGGACGCCTACGTCTACGTCGACACCGAGGCCTTCGGCGCCCGGGTGGCGGCCGACGGGTTCTTGGAGTGGGCCGAGTTCCTGGGCCACCTCTACGGCACGCCCAACCCGGAGCCGCCGGACGGTTGCGACGTCCTGCTCGAGATCGACGTCCAGGGGGCCCGGCAGGTCGTCGCCAAGCGTCCGGGCGCCATCGTGATCCTCCTCATGCCGCCCTCGACCGAGGTCCAGGAACGGCGGCTCGAGTCCCGTGGTGACCCGGCCGCCCAGGTCGCGGCGCGCATCGAGAAGGGCCGCCAGGAGGTCCGGGAGGCCCGGGAGCTCTCCGCCCACGAGGTGGTGAACGACGACGTAGACCGGGCCACCACCGAGGTGGCTGGTATCGTGGTTGCCGCTCGCTCGGCTCGTCTCGAGCACTCCTGAGCGATCTCCCCCAACGTCCGGAGGACCAATGGCCCAAGGCCGCCTCAACCTGATGGACCCGCCGATCGAGGAGCTCCTCGACAAGGTCGACTCCAAGTTCACCCTGGTCGCCCTGGGTGCGCTGCGGGCCCGCCAGGTCAACGCCTACTACAACAGCCTCGGCGAGGGCCTGGGCCGGGTCGTGCCGCCCCAGGTCGCGTCGGTGTCGGGCAAGCCGCTCTCGAT
>JBOGFV010000155.1:0-9539 GCA_050743525.1 Acidimicrobiales bacterium | reverse complement strand
GGCAGGTCGTCCATGACGCCGACTCCCACATCTTCGAGCCCCCGGGCTACGCGCAGGAGTACTGCGATCCCAAGATGCGCGGCGCCCTCGCCGACGCCCTTGGAAAGGGCGACGCCAAGAAGTTCATCGACTCGGTCCTCGACAAGCAGAAGGACCCCGAGTTCCGGTCGAAGGACGCCGAGGAGATCATGCTGCGCAAGAACCATATGGCTCTCGGCGCCATGCTCCGGGAGGACCGCCCGGCCGCGCTCGACCACCTCGGGTTCGCCAGCCAGCTGGTCTTCACCACCACGTATCTGGCCCCGCTGCGAAAGTTCGACCTCGGCGAGGACGTCGACCTCTCCTACGCGATGGCCGGGGCCCACAACCGCGGCATCGTCGACTTCTGCTCGGTCGACCAGCGCCTGCTCCCGGTCTGTTACGTGCCCTTCACTGACATCGACCGGGCGGCGGTGGCGGCCCGCGAGGCGATCGACATGGGCGCGGCGGCGCTGATGATCGCCTCGAACCCGCCGAGGAACCACTCCCAGAGCCACATCGGCTTCGACAATGTGTGGGCGCAGGCCGAGGAGGCCGGCCGGCCGATCCTCTTCCACGTGGGCGGCGAGCAGCCGATGAACCCCGTGCACAAGAAGAACGGCCTCCCGCCGGTGCCCGACTTCCATGGCGGCGACACCAACTTCACCTCGGTCTCCTACATGGCCATCCCGTACGCGCCGATGCAGACCCTGTCGACGCTGATCTTCGACGGGGTCTTCGAGCGGTTTCCGCAGCTCAAGTTCGGGGCGATCGAGCTCGGGGCCAGCTGGTTGCCCGGCTGGATGCGCTCGATGGACTCGGCGGCCGGGGCGTTCCTGCGCAACGAAGAGCGGCTCCAGAACGCCAGCCTCACGCCGAGCGAGTACGTCAAGCGCCAACTCCGGGTCACCCCGTACCCGCACGAGCCGGCCGGCTGGATCATCGAGCACTCGGGGCCCGAGGTGACGATGTTCTCCTCCGACTACCCCCACGTCGAGGGAGGCCGGAACCCCATGAAGCGGTTCGAGTCGTCGCTCGAGGGGTGCAGCGACGAGGCCCGCTACGGGTTCTTCCGAGGCAACTTCGCCGACCTCATGGGGCCGGCGCTGGGCGACCTCGACGCCGAGGTGGCCGCGGCCTCGTAGTTCCTATCGGTCGCGCCACATCTCGATGTGCTCGATCTCTTCGGCGATGAAGGTCTCGCCCCGGGGGACGAAGCCGGCCCGCTCGTAGAAGGCGATGGCGCCGACCCGCGCGTTGCACCAGACGAGAGTGCCGCCGTGGTCGGCCGCCCAGGCCACGAGGTCAGCCAGCACCGCGCCACCCAGTTGGCGCCCCCGGAACCCGGCGCGGGTCGCCATGCCTCGGATCCGCCACGCGTCGGCCCGGTCAGCATCCCAGGGTGGCGAGTCAGGCATGATCGTCCCGACCGAGACCACCTCGCCATCCACCGAGACGGCGACGTGGTGGGCCAGGGGGTGGTCGTCCTTCGGCATGACGCTCGCCTCGGGGGGCTGGCCGGGGCGGAGCACCTCCATCCGGACCGGACGGACCTGCGCGACGTCGACGATCCGCCGCTTGGTCCCGCCCTCGGCCATGGAGAGACGCTAAGTCATCGGGGAAGCCGATCCGGATGAGCGGCGCCCGGCGGCCGCCGCCGCCCCGTCGCCCAACGCGAGGAAGAGCGCGGCAGCGTCCTCGACCAGCCGGTCGCGCCCGATCCGGATTCGCCCCGCCAGCCAGTCGACCAGCAGCTGGTTGAATCCCCCGACGAGCACCGAGGTCGCGACCCGGCCCATCTCGTCGACGGCCTGGCCGCGCGACTCGGTCGCGTAGTCGTTGACGAAGGCCACGACCATCCCGGCCGTCTCGACCCGGCGCCGGTTGAGCGCCTCGTTGCCGAGGCCCTCGGCGTACAGGACCCGGCCGCGGCGGCGGTCCTCGTCCACGAACTGCACGATGGAGGCGACCACCGCCCGCACCTGGGTAGCCGGGTCGTCGGCGGCCGAACCCAATGCCTCCCACACCGCCGCCCCGAGCTCGGCGACCACCCGGTCGTAGACGGCCACGGCCAACTCGTCGAGGTCCGAGAAGCTCTCGTAGAAGTAGCGGGGATTGAGCCGGGCGCCCACCAGCACCGAGCGGACGGTCATGGCCCTCCAGCCGTGGGTCCCGAGGAGCTCGAACGCGGCGTCGAGCAGCAGCGTCAGACGCTCCCGGCGCCGGTCGTCAGGGGAGAGGCCGGTGAACCGGCGGGGTTGGGCAACTTTTGGCAACGTGTGTTACCTTAACCCGCGGCGCCGGCAGGGGCGCCTCCGAGGGAGGCCGGTGGCAGCAGCAGCAGCAGCAGCAGCAGCGCGCGTCGTCGTGGTCGGCGGTGGGGTCGGGGGGCTCAGCACGGCCCTGGCCTTGGCCCGGCGCGGCCGCCAGGTGGTGGTGCTGGAGCGCGACCCGGTTCCCGAGTCGGCCACCGTTGAGGCGGCGTTCGCCACCGAACGCCCCGGCGCCCCGCAGGTCCACCAGACCCACGGCTTTCTGGCCAAGGTCATGGTGCTCATGCGCGAGCGGTTCCCCGACCTGCTCGACGCGCTGTCGGGCGCCGGCTGCTCGACCATGTCGGGCACCGCGGCGCTGGGGGAAGCCCAGCCCGGCGACGAGGACCTTGCCATCCTGCTGGTCCGGCGGAGCACGTTCGAGTGGATCCTGCGCCGGGCCGTCGCCGATGAGCCCGGCGTCGAGCTCCGCACCACGGCACCCGTGCGCGGCATTCTCCGTGCCTCCAATGGCAAGGGCGTACCGACGGTGACCGGCGTCGTCCTCGGGGACGGGACCGAGCTCGCGGCCGACATCGTCGTCGCGGCGACCGGCCGGCGCGGCGACGTGCCGGCCTGGGCGGCCGAGATCGGCGTGTCGTTCCCCGAGACCATCCGCGAGAGCGGGCTGATGTACCTGACCCGCTGGTACCGGCTCGACGAGTCGATGGCCACGCCACCGGCGCCGAAGCTGGGCGGCGACCTCGGCTACCTCAAGTTCCTGATCGTGCCGACCGACGGCGGGATGCTCTCGGCCACCCTCGCCATCGGCTCTGGCGACCGGGAGCTCCGGCGCATCCTGTCGGACCCCGACACCTTCGACCACGCCTGCCGGAACCTGCCGGGGCCGGACGAGTGGTTCGGCGGGCTCGACCTCGAGGCGATCGGTGGCGTGCGCCCGATGGGCGGGCTCCTCAACCGGATCCGGAAGTTCACCGACGACGCCGGCGCCCCGAGCCTGCTCAACTTCCACGCGGTGGGCGACTCGCACACCTGCACCAACCCTCTCTACGGACGGGGCTGCTCGCTGGGGATGCTCCAGGGCCTGCTCCTCGCCGACGCGCTCGACGCCCACGACGACCGGCGCGAGGTGGCGGCCGCCTACGAGGGCGAGTGCCGCCGCCAGGTCGAGCCCTGGTACCACCACGCGGTCGAACTCGACCGCGTGGGCGCTGACCCGGTTGCCGAGGACTCGCCCGACTTCGTCATGCAGGGCCGGTTCCGGGCCCTCATGGAGGCCGGCCAGACCGACCCGATCATCGGGCGAGGCATGGCCCGGCTCTGGAACCTCCTCACCCTGCCGGCCGAGCTGAACGCCGACCCACGGTTCGCAGCCCGGGCGGCCGCGATCATGGGGGACCCGGCGAACTATCCGACCCCCGAGCGGCCGGGCCCCGCCCGCGAGGTGCTGCTCGGCGCCCTGGCCGCCTAGGAGCCAACGTGACCATCGCCCGCACCGAGACCCGGACCGTGACCCGGGACGGCGTGTCACTGGCCGTCGACGTCGGGGGAGCGGGCCCGCTGGTCATCCTCGCCCACGGGTTTCCGGAGCTGGGCTGCTCGTGGCGCCATCAGGTGCCGGCCCTGATCAACGCGGGCTACCGGGTCGCGGTGCCCGACATGCGGGGCTACGGCCGCTCCGATCGGCCCGGGGCGATCGAGGCCTACGACATCGAGCAGCTGACCGGGGACCTGGCCGCGATCGCCGACGACCTCGGCGAGGAGCGGGCGGTGTTCGTCGGCCACGACTGGGGCTCCATCGCCGTCTGGCAGATGGCGCTCCTGCAGCCCGAGCGGGTGAAGGGGGTCGTCGGCATGAGCGTGCCGTTCCTGCCCCGGGGGCCGATGTCGACGCTGGAGCTGCTCCGCCAGCTCTTCGCCGAACGCTTCTTCTACATGGTCTACTTCCAGAATCCCGGGGTCGCCGACGCCGAGCTCGCCTCGGACACGGCCAGGACCATGCGGCGCCTCCTGGCCGGTCCCACGCCCAACGAGTTCAGCGACGAGGAGCGGGCCGCCCTCGGGGCCAAGGGCGACGCCGGCTTCATCGACCGGCTGCCCGAGCCCCGCCACGGGCTCCCCCCATGGCTGTCCCAGGACGACCTCGACCACTATGTCGCCGAGTTCGAACGGACCGGGTTCACCGGCGGCCTCAACTGGTACCGGAACCTGGACCGCAACTGGCGACTGACCGAGGGGGTCGCCGAGGCCCACGTCACCTGCCCGTCGCTCTTCATCACCGGCAGCCTCGACCCGGTCGCCGGGTTCGCCCCGGTGGAGCCGGGCCTCGCCTTCCTCGATGACCACCGCGGCAACGTGGTGGTGGAGGGGGCGGGCCACTGGGTCCAGCAGGAGTCGCCCGCTGACGTGAACGGGGCCCTGCTCGTGTTCCTCGAAGACGTGCACGGAAGATCGTAAGGAGAAAGGCCCACCAATGACCGCACCGCTGCGCTTCGGCGTGTTCTACGCGCCCTTCCACCCGCTCGGGCAGGACCCGACGCTCGCCCTCGAGTACGACCTCGAGCGGGTCGTCGCCCTCGACCGGCTCGGCTACGACGAGGCCTGGTTCGGCGAGCACCACTCCGGGGGCTACGAGATCATCGGGTGCCCCGAGATCTTCATCGCGGTGGCCGCCGAGCGGACCAAGCACATCCGGCTCGGCACCGGGGTCGTGTCCCTCCCGTACCACCACCCGTGGCTGGTGGCCGACCGCATGGTGCTGCTCGACCACCTGACCAGGGGCCGCATCATGTTCGGGACCGGGCCGGGGGCGCTGCCCTCCGACGCGTTCGTCATGGGCATCGACCCGGTCGACCAGCGCCGGCGGATGGAGGAGTCGCTCGAGGCCATCCTCGCCCTCATCTCGTCCGAGGAGCCGGTCACCCGCGAGACGGACTGGTTCACCATGAAAGAGGCGCGGCTGCAGATGCGCCCCTACCAGCACCCGCACTTCGAGGTGGCGGTGGCGGCCATGATCTCGCCGTCGGGCCCCCGCCTGGCCGGTCGGTACGGCGCGTCGCTCTTGTCCCTGTCCATGCAGGTGATCGAGGGTGGTTTCGCCGCCATCGGCGCCGCCTGGGGCGTGGTCGAGGAGCAGGCCGCCTCGGTCGGGAACCCGGCGCCCGACCGGGACACCTGGCGGATCCTCGGCGCCATGCACATCGCCGAGACCCGCGACAAGGCCATCGAGCAGTGCACCTACGGGCTCGAGGACTTCTCCAAGTACTTCGGCACCGCCGGGTTCGTCCCCCTCGGCTACCAGGTCGAGACCGAGCAGGACCCCCGCGCCTTCGTGGAGAGCTATGCGGGCGGCGGCAACATCGTCATCGGCACCCCCGACGACGCCATCGCCTACGTCGAGGGCCTGCTCGAGCAGTCGGGCGGGTTCGGCACGTTCCTCATGCTCGGCCACGACTGGGCCAGCCCCGCCGACACCCTGGCCTCGTACCGGCTGATCGCCCGCGCGGTGATCCCGCATTTCAAGCACAAGCTGTCGGCGCCCAAGAGCTCGCACGATTGGGCCGCCGGCAAGCGCGACGAGCTGTTCGGCCGGGCCGGCCAGGCGATCATGAACGCGATCACCTCGCACGTGGAGGAGAAGTCCACCACTTCGGGCAGCGGGTCCTAGTGCGGGCGGTGGCCCTGCGGGGTGGGGAGATGATCGTCCGAGACGACCTCCCCGACCCCACCCCCGCTCTGGGTCAGGTGCTGGTCGAGGTGAAGGCGTGCGGGATCTGCGGATCCGACCTGCACTTCGCCAAGCAGGGCTCGACGCTGGTCGGCCTGATGCAGTCGATGCGGGGCGCCCCGTACCTGGGCGGGGCCACCGTCGACGTGTCCCGCGACGTGTTCATGGGCCACGAGTTCGCGGCCGAGGTCCTGGAGGTCGGCCCCGACACGGTGGCGCCGGAGCCCGGGACCCTGGTCACCTCCGTCCCGGTCATGATCACGATGACCGGGGTCCAGGACCTGGCCTACTCGAACGAGCTGCCGTCGGGCTACGGCGAGCGGATGCTGCTGGCCGCGCCGCTGGTCCAGACCGTCCCCAACGGCCTCGAGGCCCGCAAGGCCGCCCTCACCGAGCCGATGGCGGTCGGGGTCCACGCGGTCAACCGGGCGGCCATCCAGCCGGGGGAGGGCGCGGTCGTCCTCGGGTGCGGGCCGGTCGGCATCGCGGTGATCGCGGCACTGGCTCACCGGGGCATCGAGCCGATCGTGGCGTCCGACTACTCGGCCATGCGCCGGTCGCTGGCCACCCAGATGGGCGCCCACCACGTGGTCGACCCGGCCGACGGTGACGTCTTCGACGCCTGGGCCGAGCACGGCGGGGCCAGGGGGCTCGTCGCCTTCGAGGCGGTCGGGGTCCCCGGGGTCATCGACTCGGCCCTCAACGCGGCGCCGCCCAAGTCCCGGATCGTCGTGGTCGGCGTCTGCATGGGGGCCGACCAGATCACCCCGTTCTGGGGGATTGCCAAGGAGCTGTCGATCGTGTTCTGCTTCGCCTACGAGCTCGAGGAGTTCTCCGACACCCTCAGGACCATCGCCGAGGGGGAGATCGACGTATCCCCGATGATCACCGGGGAGGTCGGGCTCGACGGGGTGGCCCAGGCCTTCCGAGACCTCGCCAACCCCGACCGGCACTGCAAGATCCTGGTCACCCACTGAAGGAGCGAGGCGTGAGCAAGGCGCTGGTGTTGAGCGGAGGCGGCTCGGTCGGGATCGCCTGGCAGACCGGAGTCGCGGCCGGCTTGAAGCGCAGGGGGGTCGACCTGTCCGGAGCCGACTTCATCGTCGGCACCTCGGCCGGCTCGGCCGTGGGGGCGCAGCTGGCCCTCGGCCGCGACCTCGAGGAGCAGGTGGCCCGCTACGGGGAGTCGACCGAGGGCGTCGGCAACGACCCGACCTCGACCGGGGGCGACTCCGGCATGGCCGAGCGCATGGCCAAGTTCATGGAGATCATGCTGAACGCGGCCGACCAGGACCCCGAGGACCGCCGTCGGGCCATCGGAAAGTTCGCGCTCGAGGCCGAGGCGATGCCCGAGGATCAGTTCGTGGGCGTCTTTCGGTATCTGGCCGGGGAGCAGTGGCCCGACCGCTATTCGTGCACCGCAGTCGACGCCGGGTCGGGAGAGTTCAAGGTGTGGAACGGGTCGGAGAAGGTGGAGCTGGACCGGGCCGTCGCCTCCAGCTGTTGCGTGCCCGGCCTGTTCGCTCCGATCACCATCAACGGCCGCCGCTACATGGACGGCGGGATGCGCTCGGGCGCCAACGCCGACCTTGCCGCCGGCCATGACGTCGTCCTCGTGGTCACGCTGATGACCGCCGACCGGATGCCCCAGCGCGACCCGCGCCTCCAGCGGATGCTCGACGCGGCCGAGGCCGAGCGCAAGGTCCTGGTGGACTCCGGCGCTCAGGTGGAGATCGTCGGCCCCGACGCCGGGGCGGCGCAGGCCATGGGCATCAACCTGATGGACGCGTCGATCGCCCCGAAGGCGGCCCTCGAGGGGGCCCGCCAGGGTGAGGAGATCGCGGCGGCGGTCGCCAAGTACTGGAACTGAGTTCCGAGCGGTCCGAGGCGATAGAGGGAGCCCGGGCCCGAGAGCGACGCGGCAGAGCCCTGACCAGGCCAAGAGTCCAACGCACTGAGTCCGCACGACCCGGCCTGGCCGTCAACGGAGACGTCAGAGCCAGAAGATATGGTGGGTCACGGTGTCGCAGTCCGAAGGTCGGATCGACTGAGATCGCCGTCGGGAGCCCGGTAGGGAGCGCCGGGTGGACGGGAGCCGGAGGGCAGGCGGATGGCGGATATCGAGATCGGCATCTTCAAGTCGGGGCGACAGGCGTATGGGTTCGACGACATCGCGATCGTCCCCAGTCGCCGGACCCGTGATCCCGAGGACGTCGACATCTCCTGGGAGATCGACGCCTTCAGGTTCGAGCTGCCGCTGCTCGGCGCGGCCATGGACGGCGTCGTCTCGCCGGCCACGGCCATCGAACTCGGCCAGCTGGGCGGGCTCGGCGTGCTCAACCTCGAGGGCCTGTGGACCCGCTACGAGGACCCGGTCGCGCTGCTCGACGAGATCCGCGAGCTCGACGACGAGAAGGCCACCTCGCGGATGCAGCAGATGTACATGGAGCCGATCAAGCACGAGCTCGTCACCGAGCGGATCCGCCAGATCAAGGAGGCCGGCGTCACCGCGGCCGCCTCGGTCACCCCGCAGCGGACGATCGACCTCACGCCGGCAGTCCTCGCCGCCGAGCTCGACATCCTGGTCATCCAGGGCACGGTCGTCTCAGCCGAGCACGTCTCGAGGACCGTCGAGCCCCTCAACCTGAAGAAGTTCATCCGCGAGTTCGACCTGCCGGTGATCGTCGGGGGCTGCGCCTCGTACCAGGCCGGCCTCCATCTCATGCGCACCGGCGCCGTCGGCGTGCTGGTCGGCGTGGGGCCGGGCAACGCCTGCACCACGAGGGGCGTCCTCGGCATCGGCGTCCCCCAGGCGACGGCCATCGCGGATGTGGCCGGCGCCCGGATGCGTCACCTCGACGAGACCGGCGTCTACGTCCATGTGATCGCGGACGGCGGGATGAGCAAGGGCGGCGACATCGCCAAGGCGGTGGCGTGCGGAGCCGACGCGGTCATGCTCGGCTCGCCGCTTTCGTCGGCCTTCGAGGCACCGGCCCGGGGCTTCCACTGGGGCATGGCGACGTTCCACCCGACCCTTCCGAGGGGTGCCCGGGTGCGGACGGACGTGCGGGGCTCGCTGCGCGAGATCCTGCTCGGCCCGGCCCACGAGAACGACGGGCGCATGAACCTGTTCGGGGCCCTGCGGACGTCGATGGCCACCTGCGGCTACCAGTCGGTGAAGGAGTTCCAGAAGGCCGAGGTCATGATCGCCCCGGCCCTGCAGACCGAGGGCAAGGCGCTGCAGCGGTCGCAGGGTGTGGGGATGGGTCGCTGAGCTCCGGCCGACGCGCTCTGTCATGACCGACGTGGCCGAGACGGTTCTCGTCGTCGATTTCGGCGCCCAGTACGCCCAGCTCATCGCCCGGCGGGTGCGCGAGGCCCACGTCTATTCCGAGATCGTGCCCCACACGATGACGGCGGCCGAGATGCTGGCCCGCCGACCGCGGGGGATCATCCTCTCCGGCGGACCCAAGTCGGTGCACGTGGAAGGGGCGCCGTCGGCCGATCCCGCCATCTACGAC
>JBOGFV010000154.1:0-4648 GCA_050743525.1 Acidimicrobiales bacterium | reverse complement strand
GCGTGGCGGAGCCGGTCGATCTCGTCGTTGATCGAGGAGTCCTTCTCGATGTAGGTGTCGGTCGGGGGGAGGTACGCCTCGGGCTGGTAGTAGTCGTAGTAGGAGACGAAGAACTCGACCCGGTTCTTCGGGAACAGGTCCCGCAGCTCCGACGAGAGCTGGGCGGCCAGCGACTTGTTGGGCTCGATGATCAGCGTCGGCCGCTGGACCTGCTCGATGGTCCAGGCGATGGTGGCGGTCTTGCCGCTCCCGGTGATGCCCTGGAGGGTCTGATAGCGGTCGCCGCGCTGGACCCCCTTGACCAGGGCCGCGATGGCAGCGGGCTGGTCGCCAGCCGGTCGGAACGGCGAGACCACTTCGAAGTCGGGCACTCGGGCGATGGTACCGGGGGTCTGTATCAGCGCCGCCGGGTCAGGACCCCTCGGCCTGCCGCTCGGTGATCCACGCCCACAGCCGGGCCACCTCGGCGTCCAGGTGCTCGAGGGAGGAGGAGTTGTCCAGGACGAAGTCGGCCCAGCCGGTCCGCTCCTCCCGGCTGACCTGGGCGGCGATCCGGGCCAGGGCGTCCTCCCGGTCCATCCCCCGCGACGACACCAGCCGCTCCACGGCCACCTCGAGGACGCAATCCACCACCACGATGGCCCCCAGCCCGAGCGCCTCCCGGTGCGAGGGACGCAGGATCGGGATGGAGAACACCGCCACCGAGTCGGTCTCGGCCAGCTCGTTGCGGCGCTCCCCCATCCGGACCGCGACCAGCGGCCACACGATCCCGTTGAGGTCATTGCGGGCCGCCTCGTCCTTGAAGACGATCTTGGCCAGGGCCGGCCGGTCGATGGTGCCGTCGGCGCTGCGGATCGCGTCCCCGAATCGCTCCATGATCGGCCCAAAGGCGATCCCGCCGGGGCGCTGGATCTCGTGGACGATCAGGTCGGCGTCGACGAGCACGGCGCCGCGAACGACCAGCCGGTCGCTCACCGAGGTCTTGCCGCTCCCGATGCCGCCGGTCAAGCCGATTCCGAACACGTCCGAGGGCCTCCTATGGGCTCGCCGCGATGCTATCGACCTGGCCAAACGCCTCCTTGGGGCGATCGGTATGCTTCCGATCCGGTCCGAACCGATGAGCGACACCTCCTCCGAGCCGCCCACGTCGGCCGCACCACCTCGACGCGGGATCGTGAAGCGCGTCCGAGGGCTCGACCCGATCGTCAGCGTGGCCACCGTGCTCCTGGCGGCGGCGAGCTACGTCCCGTCGTTCCTCACCCGACCGGGCATCGTCGCCGACGACGCCAAGCAGTACCTCTATCTCGACCCGGGGAAGCTCATCTCGAGCGCCATCTCCATGTGGAACCCCGACGTCGGGATGGGCACGGTCACCCACCAGAACATCGGGTTCCTCTTCCCGATGGGGCCCTACTACTGGATCGTCCAGCAGCTCCACATCCCGATGTGGGTCGGCCAGCGATTCTGGATGGGGAGCCTGTTCTTCTTCGCCGGCACTGGCGTCTTCTTCCTGGGCCGGCTGCTCGGGCTCAACCGGTGGGGCCGCATCGCAGCCGGCGTGGCCTACACGTTCACGCCCTTTGTCATCGACTACATCGCCCGCATCTCACCGATCGTCATGCCGTGGACGGCCCTCGGCTGGATGGTCGGCCTGGTGATCCTCTCGGTCAGAAAGGGTGGATGGAGGTACCCGGCCTGGTTCGCGATCGTCATCGCGCTGGTGGGTGGGGTGAACGCGACCTCGATTCTCCTGGCCGGCTTGGCCCCCGCGTTGTGGCTCGTCTACGCGGTCTGGATCACCAAGGAGGCGCCGCTACGGCGGGCCCTCGCCGCGGTCCTGCGACTCGGGGTGCTGAGCCTCGGGGTGTCCCTGTGGTGGGCGGCCGGTCTGTGGGCCGAAGGCGTCTACGGCCTCAACATCTTGAAGTTCACCGAGACGATCCCGACCGTCACCAGCACCTCGCTCTCCTCCGAGGTGGTCCGGGGCCTCGGCTACTGGTACTTCTACGGCCAGGACAAGATCCAGCCCTGGACGTCCGCCGCGCTCGGCTACATGCAGTCCGGCTGGCTCATCGGGGTGAGCTTCGCGGTGCCGGCCGTGGGCGCGCTGGTCGGCGCCTTGACTCGATGGCGCTACCGGGCCTTCGCCGTCGGGCTGCTCCTGATCGGGGTGGTGGCGGCGGTGGCCGCCTACCCGCTCGGCCACCCCTCCCCGCTCGGCCAGGCGCTGCGGGCGGCCGGATCCGACTCGACCATCGGGCTGGCCATGCGCTCCACCAACCGGGTGATCCCGCTCATCGTCCTCGGCTTCGCACTGCTCCTCGGCGCCGGCATCAGTGCCCTCGCGGCCGCCCGGTTCAAGACCAGCCTGGTGGTGCTGGCCGTCGCGGTGGCCGCGTCGGTCGCCGACCTCCCGCCGCTGTGGAACGGGACCCTGGTGGCCACCAACCTGGCTCGGCCCGAACAGCTGCCGGGTTACGTGCTGGCCACCGCCAAGTATCTGAACGCCCACGGCACCGGCCGAGTCCTCGGCCTCCCCGGCGAGGACTTCGCCTACTACCGGTGGGGCGTGGCCGGCGATCCGGTGTGGCCCGGGCTGATCGACCGCCCCTACGTGGCCCGCCAGGTCGTCCCTCAAGGCGAGCCGGCCAGCGCCGACCTCCTCCAAGCCCTCGACGAGTCGATACAGGACGGGGTGTTCAACCCGGCGACCCTCGTGCCGTTGGCCCGCCTCATGAGCGCGACCAACCTCCTGTTCCAGGGGAACGAGCAGTACGAGCGATTCAACACGGCCCGGCCCCAGCCGCTGTGGCTCGACCTGCTCAACCCGTCGACCGGGCTCGGCCCCCCGGTCAGCTTCGGGACCCCGAGGATCGACAAGACCACCACCTTCCCGCTCCAGGACGAGACCCAGCTGGCGGTGCCGACCGGCGCGTCGGTGCCGCCGCCGGCGGCCGTCTTCACGGTGAAGGGGTCGCGGCCGCTGGTCCGCACGGAGACGACGGCGGCACCGCTCGTGGTCGCGGGCAGCGGAACGGGGCTGGTCAACGCGTCGGCAGCCGGGCTGCTCGACGGCGACCCGACGATCTTCTACGCCGCCTCCTTCGCGAAGAACAAGAAGGGCTTGGACCAATTGCTCAACAACGGCGCCGTGCTGGTGCTGACCGACACCAACCCGAAGCAGCAGGAGACCTGGGGCTCGCTCGACGACAACGCCGGCTACGTCCAGCAGGCCAAGTTCGGGCCGCTGGCCGTCGATCCCAACGAGCAGTCCCTGGCCCCGGTGGCGGCCGGGGGAACGGCGGCCCAGACGGTCAGCACCCTGTCGGGGGTGAGCAGCGTGCGCGCCTCGGTGTACGGGAACCCGATCACCAACACGCCCGAGGACCAGGCCTACAACGCGTTCGACCAGAACCCCGACACCCGCTGGGCCGAGGGCGCCTTCGGGCCGGGCACGGGGGCCCAGCTCCAGGTGACGCTCGACCACCCGGTCACCGCGTCCGAGATCCGGCTCCTCCAACCCCAGACCGGTCCCCGCGACCGATGGATCACCCGGGTCAGCCTCTCCTTCGACGGCCACCGGACGGTCACCAGCCACCTGGGGCCGGTCTCCCGCAAGGAGCCCGGCCAGGTGGTCCACTTCCCGACCGCGACGTTCAAGACCTTGACCCTCACCGTGAAGGCGACCAGCTCGGGGGTGCGCAAGACCTACAACGGCTTCAGCGGGGTCGGGTTCGCTGACGTCACCATCGCGGGTGTGGCCCCGGTCGTCCAGACCCTGCGGCTCCCAACCGACCTGCTCTCGTCGGTCGGCACCACCTCGATCACCCACCCGCTGGTCATCCTGCTCAGCCGGCTGCGGGCCGCCTCGGTGCCGCCCCGCAGCGACCCCGAGCAGAACCTGAACCGCAGTTTCTCGCTCCCGACCGCCCGCACCTTCTCCATCGGTGGTGGCGCCCGCATTGCGGCCACCGACCCCGACCCGGTGATCGACCAGCTGGTGGGGCGCACCCCGGTCAAGGTCACCGCACCCGGGCCAGGCAAGACCAGCGGGGCCGAGGTGGTGTTCGCCAACTCTTCCGGACGGTTGCCGGGTGACCTTTCCGCCGGCGCCGACGCCGCCATCGACGGCAACGCTGGGACGGCCTGGATGCCCGGTTTCGGGCCCCAGGACGGCAATTGGGTGCAGTACTCGTTCAACCGTCCGGTGTCGTTCGCCTACCTCGTGATGAAGGTGGTGACGGACGGGCGACACTCCATCCCGACCGAGATCACGGTGTCCACCGGCCCCGAGTCGCGCACGATCAAGCTGCCTCCGGTCCCCGATGGGAAGGGCCGTCCGCAGGGCTCGACCACCACGGTGCCGCTGCTCTTCCCCACGCTGACCGGCCAGCAGGTCCGCATCACCATCGACAAGACGCGGGCCTTGAAGGAGCTCGACTACTACTCGAACGCGAAGCAGACCTTCCCGGTCGGACTGGCCGAGATCGGCCTGCCCGGCATCGACGGGCCGTCGACTCCGCCGACCACGAGCAGCGGCTGTCTCACCAACGTGCTCTCGATCGACGGCCAGCCGGTCGACGTGCAGGTCACCGGGTCGACCGCCGGCGCGCTGGCCGGCGGGCCGTTGCAGATCTCGGGGTGCGGC
>JBOGFV010000153.1:0-3052 GCA_050743525.1 Acidimicrobiales bacterium | reverse complement strand
CCGCCCAGGTACCCGAGCAGCTCGGCGGTGAGGTCGCCGTAGCGCTTCGGGAAGAGGGCCTCGGCCGCGGCCGTCAGCTCGTAGCGGTGGGCCGGGCGGCCCCGTCCGTCGGGGTCGACGAAGTGCTCGACCAGGCCGTCCTCGGCCAGCCGGTGCAGCTGCTGGCGGACCGCCGGGACGCTGATCCCGAGCTGCTCGGCGAGCGCCGCGGCGGTGGCCCGGCCGCCCCGCTTGATCGAGGTGACGATGGCCCGCCGGGTGGTGGGCAGGTTGGCCAGCGGGGCCGAGTCGAGCCCGGTCGTCATGGCAGCACCAGGTGGACGTCGCCGAACTCGTGCCACAGGTACTGCTCGGCCACCGCCGCCGCGTACGAGCGCTCGAGCACGTCGCGCCCCGCGATCGCCTCGAGCATGGCCAGGTGCGAGGCCTCGGGCTCGTGCCAGCCGGTGAGCAGGCCGTCGACCGATCGCACGGTCCGGTCCGGGGTGATGACCGTCTCGGTCCACCCTCGGCCCGGGCTGACCACGCCACGCTCGTCGACCACCGTCTCGAGGGCCCGGACCACGGTGGTGCCGATGGCGATCACCTTGCCCCCGGCCCGGTGGGTGTCGTTGAGCCGCCGGGCGGTGACCGGGGTCACCCGGTAGTACTCGGGATAGGGGGCCTCGGCGGCCTCGAGCGAGGCCACCCCGGCGTGGAGGAGCACCGGCGCGACCCCGACCCCGTGGGCGATCAGCCGGGTCAGCACCTCGGGGGTGAACGGCCGGCCGGCGCTCGGCATCTCGGCCGACCCCGGCTCGGTCGCGTACACGTTCTGGTACATCGAGATCGGCCACTCACCCTGCACGTAGCCGTACCGGATCGGGGTGCCGTGGGCCGACAGGTAGCCGAGCAGCGGCTCGGGGAGCGACAGCGACGCGACCCACAACCGCACCCCCGATGGGTGCGCCGCGTACGGGGTGAGCAGCGACACCGAGCCGCCGGCCGGCAGGGCCAACTCCTGCCCCGCCACCCCATCGAAGAAGGGCTGGCCGTTCCGGCGCAGCTCGACCGTCCAGAGGTCGGCCGGCAGCTGGGTGGAGAGGTGGACGTCCAGCCGGGATCCTTCCGGTGCGATGGCGGCGAGCTCGGCGGCCAGGGTCCCCGAGGTGTTGACCACCACCAGGTCGCCCTCGTCGAGGTAGGCCGGCAGGTCGAAGAAGTTGGCGTGGGTGATCGAGCCGTCGCCCCGGCGGGCCACCATCATCCGGACCGCGTCACGGGTGAGCCCCCGCGCCTCGGGCGGTGCGCTTGCCTCGAGGGCCGGTGGCAGCTCGAAGCTCAGCCCGGTGACCAGGATCGGGGCGACGGGGCTGAGGGCGGTCGTCATCGAGCCACCTCCATCTCGGCGGCCTTCTTGCGGCCCGACACGTGGTCGCTGTCGATGAGCGCGACCAGGTGCGGCACCACCTCATCGGGCAGCGGCCGGTCGCTGATGTCCTCGCCGGGGAAGGCGTCCTGGTGCATCTGGGTGCGCATGTCCCCCGGGTCGACCGCCCACACGGTGAGCCCCGGCTCCTCGGTGGCCAGCACCGCGCTCAGGTGGTCGAGGGCCGCCTTCGACGACCCGTAGCCGCCCCACCCCTCGTAGGCCTCGACGGCGGCGTCCGACGAGATGTTCATGACCCGAGGCCGGTCCGACTTCCACAGGAGCGCGAGCGCCGCCTGGGTGAGGGCGACCGGCGCCACGACGTTGACCTCGTAGGTCGAACGGAGGGTGTCCGAGGTGATGTCGGTGAGCCACGGCAACGGCGACGCGCCGAGCGTGCTGGCGTTGTTCACCAACAGGTCGAGCCCGCCGAGTCCCTCGGCCGCTTCGATCAGGGCGCGACGGTGCGACTCGTCGGCCACGTCGCCGGAAATGGCGACCAGCCTGTCCCCACCACCGAGCGAGCGCTCCGCGTCGGCAAGGGCCTCGGCGTCGCGGGCGTCGATGACGACCGACCAGCCCCGCTCCAGGAGGGTGGAGGCGAGCGCTCGTCCGAGCCCCTTCGAGCCTCCGGTGATCAGCGCAACGGCCATCTCGCACCCCTTTCGGTCGCCGGGTGTTCCCTATTTAACGCACAATATTCTTTCCTTATTGCGTCGGCAACCGGGACCCGTGCTCAGGGGGCCAGGCGGCTCCTCCTCCAGCCGGATCCGGAGCGCCGGTAGACGAAGCGGTCGTGCAGCCGGTTCTCCTGGTGCTGCCAGAACTCGATCGCCTCGGGGACCAGCCGGAAGCCGCCCCAGAAGGCGGGGCGGGGCACGTCCTGTCCCTCGTATTGCTCGGCCACCTTGGCGAAGGCCTCCTCGATCTCGGCCCGGTCGGCCAGCAGCTCGCTCTGGTGCGAGGCATGGGCGGCCAGCTGGCTCCCCCGCGGCCGGGTCGCGAAGTAGTGGTCGGACTCCTCCTCGCTGGTCCGCTCGATCGTCCCGGTCGCCCGCACCTGGCGACCGAGCGGCTCCCAGTACACGACCAGCGCGGCGCGCCGGTTGTCGGCGAGCTCGTGGCCCTTGCGGCTCTCGTAGTTGGTGAACACCACGAAGCCGCGATCGTCCCACCCCTTGAGCAGCACCATGCGCACCGACGGCGCCCCCGCCCCGTCGGCGGTGGCCAGCGCCACGGCGTCGGGCCGGGTCACCGACTGGCGGGCCTGCGCAAACCACTCGGCGAATTGCGCGATCGGGTCGGGCCCGAGGTCGTCTTCGTCGAGCGGGTCGGCCACGAACGGACCCTATCGGCGGCCCGGGCTCAGCCGCCGAACGTGAGGAACAGATTGGGCTCGGCTCCGAGCGACAGTGGGCTCGGACCGCCGTGCTCGAGCCGCCACTGCCCGGCCGCGCCGATCATGGCGGCGTTGTCGGTGCACATGGCCAGGCTCGGCACCAACGCGGCCACGCCGTCGGCCGCGCACAGCTCGGCGGTCCGGGCCCGCAGGAGCGAGTTGGCCGCCACTCCCCCGGCCAGGCACAGCCCCCGCGCCCCGGTCTCGCCCACCGCCCGTCGCGCCTTGGTCGCCAGCACGTCGAC
>JBOGFV010000152.1:0-2759 GCA_050743525.1 Acidimicrobiales bacterium | reverse complement strand
CGTCAAGGAGGCGGCGCGACACGAGAGAGCCGGCCCACCCATTCGGGTCGGCGGCGGGGACGCTGGACTTCAGACGGCTGGCGCTATCGCAACCCCAGGGCCGGGCGGACCAGGCCCAGGAGCACCGTCTCGACGACCCTGCGGGCGGCCGGGATCGCCCGGCTTCCCTGGGCTCTCAGCCGGGGGCCGAGCTGGGCGGCCAGGCCCTGCGCGACGGAGGCGACGATCCCGCGCGAGCGCGGCTCGTGGCGCAGTTCCCTGGTGGCGGCCTCCAGGATGAGCGGCGCCAGTGGCGCGAGCAGGGACTCCAGCTCACCGAGGGCCTCGGCCTCGCTCAGGGAGCCGCCCCGGCGCTCGAGCTCCTCGCCGACCGCCTCGACCGTCGAGCGGGCGGCGGCCACGAAGATGGCGTCCTTGGAGTCGAAGTACCGGTAGAAGGTCCCCTTGGCCATGCCGGCGGCGTCGCAGATCTCCCCGACCGACACGCCGTCGTATCCGTGCCTGGCGAAGGCGGACCGGGCGGCGTCAAGGAGCCGGTCGGCGCCCGGATCGGCGTCCGCCGCGGTGTCCGAGATCAGCGACTCCCAGCTGTTGCCGGTCAGCCCGACGCCGGCGGCGAGCAGGCCGGGCAGCACGGTGCGGACCCGATCGAGGGGAACCTGGTGGGCCCGGAGCGCCCGGATGGCCCCGAGCGCGGCGACGTGCCGCTCGTCATAGGTGAAGCGGCTCGGGGTCGTCTGCACCGGTGCCGGCAGCAGGCCCAGCTTGCGGTAGTGGTGGATGGTCGGCACCGGGATGCCCGTTCGAGCGGCCAGCTCGGAGACCCCGAAGGCGAGGTCGTCGGCGACCTTGGGCCGGCTGGACGTCTGGACCATCGTCCTTGTTTACCACCCAAACGTTCGCTTGGGAAAGGCTCCGATCGCATCGCCCGATGCGGGACGCGACGCCCCGGTTCTTCGAGATCAGCCCGTCGCGCCAAATCGACAGGTCGTGCCAAGCCAGCGCTGATCCGAGCTATGACTATAATACTAGTCATGACGGAGACGCTGCCCCTTGCCGAGATCAAGGCCCACCTCTCCGAGATCGTTGACCGTGTCGAGCTCGAGCATGATCGCGTGGTCCTCACCCGCAACGGTCGCGCGGCCGCCATCATCATGAGCCCGGTGGATCTTGAGGCGCTGGAGGACACCTTGGAGCTCCTGTCCGACCCGAAGGCTCTCAAGGAGATCAAGAGAGCAAGAGTGGACATCGCACGGGGAAGGGTCGTCACCGCCGAGGACCTCCGCGCCAATTACTTACGGCGCTGAGCGAGCCGGCGTACCGGCTCGTCATGGCCGCCAGCGCGGAGCGTGCGCTGGCACGGCTGCCCGAGAAGGCGGCCGTGGCCATAGTCGAGTTCGTCACCGGCGCTCTTGTCGGAGCCCCTCGGGCGGTGGGGCACCCGTTGCGGCGGGAACTCGCTGGACTCTGGGTGGCCCGTCGAGGTCCGTACCGGGTGGTCTACGAGATCGACGACGATTTCAAGACCATCGGCGTCCTCCGTATCGACCACCGCGCCGACGTGTACCGCGCCCACTGACGTAGTCCCAGTCGCACCGTTGGAAGAACGACGACACGTGACGCCTGGTGAGCGACGCCCCGACAACCGTCACCACACCCTCGAGCCCTCCAAAGTCGTCGCCGTCGCGCGACAAAGAGGCAGGTCAGCGGCGGCGGCGGGCGCCGCGAAGAGGAGGTCAACGGCCCGCGTGCCCGGTGCCTTCGGCCCTTCGAAGCACGGCTCAGCAGACCCGTCCGTACGCACGAGCGGCAGCCCCGTCGGAGCGCGTCGAAGGTCAATTCGGTTCGCTGGAGGCGATCTTGGCGGGCTGCCCTCTCCTTGGCATTGGTCGCTGGGTGCGGCCCAGCGGCCAGCTCGGCCAGGGCCACCGCACTGATGCGAGCTCAAGCGGCGACCTTGTCGGATCGAGTCCCTCGAGGCAAGGACGACCGAGGTGTCGATGATCCGACGGGCCTGGCGAAAGATGCGCGGCGCGATCCGCGCCCGTCGTTAGCGTTACCGCGATGGGGGCCCCGATGAACCGGCGGCAATTCCTTCGGGGGGCGGGCGTCCTCACCGCCTCGGTCGGTTCGGCCCTCGCGGCGGGCGGGTGCAGCCGCTCGTCGGGCCCGCCACCCACCACCGCGGTGTCGACCACGTCCACCTCGGCCGAGGCCGCCGACTGGGCCGCGCTGGCTGGGCAGTTGTCCGGACCGGTCGTGGTCCCGGGCGACCCCGCCTACCCGGTGGCCAAGCTGCTCTTCAACGAGCAATTCGACGACCTCTCCCCCGCTGCGATCGCCTTCTGCGCCACCCCGGCCGACGTCCAACGGTGCATCGAGTACGCCCGGGCGCACGGGGCCCCGGTGGCCGCCCGCTCCGGGGGCCATAGCTACGGCGGCTACTCCCTGAGCAGCGGCCTCGTGATCGACACGACCAAGATGGCCGCGATCACCCTCGAGGGTCCCTCGACCGCGACCATTGGGGCCGGCGCCCGACTGATCGACGTGTACTCGACCCTCGGCAATGCCGGAACGCTCCTGCCCGGCGGATCCTTCCCGACGGTCGGGATCGCCGGGCTCACGCTGGGCGGCGGGATCGGGGTGTTCGACCGATTGTTTGGGCTGACCTGCGACAACCTGCGATCGGTCCAGCTGGTGACCGCCGACGGTCGGTTGCTCACGACCTCGCCCGACCAGGACCCCGACCTGTTCTGGGC
>JBOGFV010000151.1:0-5180 GCA_050743525.1 Acidimicrobiales bacterium | reverse complement strand
GTTCCCGCTCTCCGCGCTCGGCCGCTACCTCGAGAGCGAGGCCGGCCGTGGCTGAGCTCCGGGTCGTCGCGGCGCTGCGGATCGAGGGCCTGGCGGTCGGCGGCCGGGTCCAGGTCATCGGCATGGGTCCACGACGGGCCGCCGCCGCGACCCTGCGCGTCGCCGACGGCCCGGTGGCGGTGGCGATGGTCGGGGTGGCCGGCGGCGTCGCCGACGGGGTCGTCGCCGGTCAGGTGGTGGTGGCCAGCGAGCTCCGAACGCTCGACGGGTGCGTGCGGCCGCTGCCTTCGGCCGAGCTCGCGGCCGCCGCGCTCGAGCGGGCCGGCTGCCCGGTGCGCCTCGGCCCGGTGGTCTCGATCCCGCGCTTCGCCCGGCCCGGCGAGCGGGCCGCGCTCGGCGAAGGTGGCGTCCTGGCCGCCGACATGGAGTCGGCGTGGTTCGCCGACACCCTGGGTGACACGCCGCTCGTGGTGGTCCGCACCGTCGCTGACTCCCTGACCGGCGGGCCGATCCTCGGCGGGATCAGGGCCCTCCGGGCGCTGCGCCAGGTGCGGCCGGCCCTCGAGGCCTGGGCCGCCGCAGTGGCGCCGCGTCGGATCGAGCTGGCGGCGCCGCGCTCGTTTTGCGCCGGGGTGGAGCGGGCCATCGAGATCGTCGAGCGGGCCATCGACCGCTTCGGCGCCCCGGTCTTCGTGCGCCGCCAGATCGTCCACAACGCCCACGTGGTGGCGGACCTCGAGGCCCGGGGCGCGGTGTTCGTCCAGGAGCTCGACGAGGTGCCCGACGGCGCGACGGTCGTGCTGGCCGCCCACGGGGTGTCGCCCCAGGTCCGGGCCTCGGCAGCGGCCCGTCCCGACCTCTCGGTCATCGACGCGACGTGTCCGCTGGTGGCCAAGGTCCACCACGAGGCGCGCCGCTTCGCCGCCCAGGGCCGCCGGATCGTGCTCATCGGCCACGCCGAGCACGAGGAGGTGGTCGGCACCCTGGGCGAGGTGCCCGGCGGCATCGACCTGGTCGAGTCGCCCGCCGACATCGCCGAGCTGCCTTACGACGCCGAGACCCCGGTCGCCTACCTCACCCAGACCACCCTGGCGGTGGACGAGGCCGCCGAGGTGATCTCGGCCCTGCGGGACCGCTTCGAGGGGATCGTCGGGCCGAGCGCCAACGACATCTGCTACGCCAGCCAGAACCGCCAGGACGCCGTGCGGGCCCTGGCCGGACGCTGCGACCTGGTCCTGGTGGTGGGCTCGGCCAACTCGTCCAACACCGCCCGCCTGGTCGAGGTGGTCCGGCGGGAGGGCGGCCGAGCCGAGCTGGTGGAGGACGCGAGCCACCTCCGCCTCGAGTGGCTGGAAGGAGCCGAGGTGGTCGGGATCACGGCCGGCGCCTCGGCCCCCGAATCCCTCGTCCAAGAAATCGTCGACGCGCTGGGCGGCCTCGGGCCCACCGCGGTGGCCGAACACCGAACCGTCGAGGAAACCGTCCACTTCTCTCTCCCCCAACAGGTGCGCTGATGCCAATTCCAATGCGACAGAACATGCGGATCGGGGCCCATCTGCTCCGCAACAAGCTGAAGCGCACGCAGTACTACCCCTTCATCGTCGAGATCGAGCCCCTGTTCGCTTGCAAATTGTCGTGCCCGGGCTGCGGCAAGATCCAGCACCCGACCGACATCCTGCGGAAGCGCCTGAGCGTGGACGACGTCGTCGGCGCGGTCGAGGAGAGCGGGACGCCCATGGTCTCGATCGCGGGCGGCGAGCCGCTGCTCCACCCGGACATCGACAAGATCGTGGCCGCGCTCATCGAGCGCAAGGTCTACGTGTACCTGTGCACCAACGCGGTCCTATTGCGGCGCCGCCTGGAGCGCTTCGCGCCCTCCCACTTCTTCTCGTGGGTGGTGCACGTGGACGGCCTCGGCGAGCGTCACGACGCCGCCGTCGACCGGGTCGGCGTGTTCGACGAGGTGATCGAGGCGGTCAAGGAGGCCAAGGCCCGGGGCTTCCGGGTCACCACCAACTCGACCTTCTTCAACACCGACTCGCCGAAGACGGTGCGCGAGGTGCTCGACTTCCTGAACGACGACCTGAAGGTCGACGCCATGATGATCTCGCCGGCCTTCGCCTACGAGAAGGCGCCCGACCAGGAGCACTTCATGGGCGTCGAGCAGACCCGGGCGCTGTTCCGGGAGGCCTTCGGGGACAAGCGGCGCAAGAGGTGGCGGCTCAACCACTCGCCGCTCTTCCTCGACTTCCTCGAGGGCAAGGTCGACTTCGGCTGCACGGCGTGGGGCATCCCGAGCTACTCGGTGCTGGGTTGGCAGCGGCCCTGCTACCTCATGGCCGACGGCTACGCGTCGAGCTACCAGGAGCTGGTCGAGACCACCGACTGGTCCAAGTACGGGCGCGGGCGCGACCCCCGCTGCGACAACTGCATGGCCCACTGCGGCTACGAGCCCAGCGCGGTGATCGCGTCGATGGCGTCGCTGCGCCAGGGGCTCCGGGCACTGGTGAGCACCCACTGACGACCGCCCCTGAACGCCACCGGCTCCTCGAGGGCCTGAGCCGTGATGCCGTGGCGGCCATGGACGCCGACGAGCTGGACGAGCTGGCCGCCTCCATCCGGCGGTTCCTGGTCGCGTCGGTCGCGCTGACGGGCGGCCACCTCGGGTCGAACCTCGGGGTGGTCGAGCTGACGCTCGCCCTGCACCGGGTCTTCGAATCGCCCGGCGACCGCATCGTCTGGGACACCGGCCACCAGGGCTACGTGCACAAGGTGGTCACCGGACGGGCCCACGACTTCGCCGGGCTGCGCCAGGCCGGCGGGCTGTCGGGGTATCCGAGCCGGGCCGAGTCGGACCACAACCTGGTCGAGAACAGCCATGCGTCGACGGCGCTCTCGTATGCCTTCGGCCTGGCCGAGGCGGCCCGGCTCACGGGCGCGGGCGGACGGGTGGTCGCGGTGATCGGCGACGGCGCCCTGACCGGCGGCCTCGCCTATGAGGCCCTCAACAACATCGGCGTCGCCGGCGTCCCGGTCCTGGTCGTCCTGAACGACAACGGCCGCTCGTACGCGCCCACGGTCTCCGCGCTCAGCACCGCGGGGCGGCTCGACGACGAGCTGGTCGACCCCAAGGCGCCGGCCGGGTTCTTCGAGGCCCTGGGCATCAGCTACGCCGGCCCGGTCGACGGCCACGACGTCGTCGGGCTGGAGCGGGCGTTGCGCGAGGCCACCCAGGTGGCCGGCCCGGTCGTGGTGCACGTGCACACCGTGAAGGGCCGCGGCTACTCGTTCGCAGAGGCCGACCAGGCCAAGTGCCTGCACGACATCGGCCCGTTCGACCCCGACACCGGCGTCGCCGTCGCGCGAGCCGGCCGCAGCTACACCGCCGCCTTCGCCCAGGCCCTGGTGGCCGAGGCCGCCCGCCGGCCCGAGGTGGTCGCCATCACCGCCGCCATGGACGGGCCGACCGGGCTGACCAGTTTCAAGGAGCGGTTCCCCGACCGCTTCTTCGACGTGGGCATCGCCGAGCAGCACGCGGTCACGGCGGCGGCCGGCATGGCCATGGCCGGGCTGCGCCCCGTGGTGGCGATCTACTCGACCTTCCTCAACCGGGCCTGGGACCAGGTGTACTACGACGTCGGCCTGCACCGGCTCCCGGTCGTGCTGTGCCTCGACCGGGCCGGCATCACCGGCGACGACGGGCCCAGCCACCACGGGGTCACCGACCTCGCGTTGCTGACCAAGGTCCCCGGGATGACCGTGCTCGCCCCCTCCACCGATGCCGAGGTCGGCGCGATGCTCCGCTGGGCGCTCGACCAGGCCACCGGCCCCGTCGCGATCCGGTGGCCGAAGACGCAAGCCTGCGGGCGCGCCGCCGCGGGGGAGGGGGTCGCCGCCCGGCAGCTCGCCTCGGGTGGCGACGTCTGCCTCATCGGGGTGGGCAAGCTGGTCGCGGCGTGCGAGGAGGCGGCCGGACTGCTCGCCTCCGAGGGGTTGACCGCCTCGGTCTGGGATGCCCGGGCCGTGGCGCCGCTCGACGAGGTGATGCTCGACCACGCGGCCGCCCATCCGCTCGTGCTGGTGGCCGAGGACGGAGTCGTCGAAGGCGGGGCGGGCGCATTGGTCACCTCGGCGCTGGCTCGCCGCTGCGGCGGAAGGGTGCCCCGGGTGCTGTGCGCCGGCGTGCCGGTCGCCTACGTGCCGCACGGCCGACCCGCCGACATCCTCGCCGCCCTCGGTCTGGACGGCCGTGGCGTGGCCGAACGGGTGCTGGCCCACCGGGCCGCCGAGGCCGGCGCTCCCTAGACCCGAAGGCTCGGTCGTGCTGTTCGACCGAGCCGATCGAGCCCGCCCGGCCCGCCCGGCCCCGGCTTCAGGAGGCCGGGCCGCGTCGCGACGAGTTCCACCGTTTGGACGGGCCCGTCTGGTACAACGGATAGCGACTTTTGGGAGGCTGGCCCGCCTCCGGGGAAGAGACCCGAGGTCCCGTGGCGACTGCGAGCAACCCGACACCGTCGATCGGAACCGGCACCCGATGAGCGACGAAACCGCCCACCGGCGCCGGCCCGTGCGGTGGCCGGGCCGCGGCGGCGTCGCCCAGGCGGACCGACCGTCGGAATCCGCCGTCTCGCTCGGCCTCGCGCTGCGGGCCCGGGACGAAGAGGTCGGAGAGATCGTGCTCCAGCGCTGGATCGCCGGGCGCAGCGATTCGTCTCCGGCCACCGAGCGGATCCGTGAGGACGTGCGCCGGTTCTGCCGCAGCGGGACCGCCCAGAGCACCCAGTACCTGATCACCGGGACGACCGCGACCCCTGAGCAGACGGCCAACCAGGCCGCCACCGGCCGGGCCGCCGCCAACCAGTCGGTGTCGCTGACCGACCTCATGAAGATGCACCTGTACTGGCGCGACGTGACGATCGAGATCCTGACCGAAGAGGCCGAGCGGCTCGACAGCGATCCCGCTGCATTCAACCTCGCCGTCATCGCCACCCGGATGGGCTCGGACTCGGCGCTCGTGCGGGTGGCCAAGGTCTTCGACGGCACTCGCAACCAGCTCCAGGCCCAGCTCGAAGAGGAGCAGGCCCGTCTCACCCACCAGGCCCTCCACGACGCGCTGACCGGGCTGCCCAACCGGGTGCTCTTCCTCGAGCGCCTGGCCCAGTCGGTGGAGGGGGCCACCC
>JBOGFV010000150.1:0-2610 GCA_050743525.1 Acidimicrobiales bacterium | reverse complement strand
GGCGGGCCCACCAGCACGACCGGCACGCCTTCGTCGGCGGCCCGGCGCGCCCCGGCCACGATCTCCTCGGGTGCCTTGTCGCCGCCCATCGCGTCGAGGGCGACGGGCAGGGCCGCTAGCTCCTCTGCCGAGGGCCGCTCGCGGTCACGGGCCAAGTCAGTCGACCTCGACCGCCGTCCGCCCCTTGTACCAGCCGCAGTTCGGGCACACCACGTGAGGCACCTTCACCGTGTTGCAATGGGGGCAGACGCTGCGGGGCGGGCGGGACAGCCGCCAGGCCGACGCCTGCCGGCTCCGGCCCTTGGCCTTCGAGCTCTTCTTCTTCGGGACGGCCATCGTCGGTCTCCAAGCTCGTTCGATCGGGCGGCCCGGTCGGTCGCCGCCGGTCCTCTGGCCGCCCGCGCGGGGCGGGTGACGCCGCGTTCCGGTGCGTCAGGAGGTCGACCTGAGCACGTCGAGGCTAGCCCAACGGGGGTCGCGGGGCGCCACGCAGGCACACCGCTCCTCGTTGCGGTCGATCCCACACCACGGGCACAGCCCCTGGCAGTCCTCGCGGCACAGGGGTGCCAACGGCAGCTCGCCGAGCACCGCCTCGTGCACGAGGGGGGCAAGATCGATGGCGTCATCGGCGATCGGGTAGGCCTCTGCGTCCTCGGGCTCGTCCGGGCCCGGCGGTTCGCAGAAGCGCTCCTGCACCGGCACCTCGAGGACGCCCCGGGCCGCGGCGGTGCAGCGCCGGCACACCCCGAGCCACGGGGAAGTCACCGTCCCGGTCACCATGAGACCGCCGACGTAGGGCTCGACCAGCACGTCGACCTCGGCCTCGGCGCCTTCGGGGACCCCGCTGTCGGCGACGGTGGCCGGGGCCAGGGCGTCGGGGTCGAGCCGGACCTTCTCATGCACCCGGACCGCCGTCCCCGAGGGACGGCGCAGCCGGGCGACGTGGACCACCAACGGGCCGACAGCCACAGCAGGCCTCCTAGGTTCGGTCTTGGTCGAAGAAGCTCTCGCCGCCCTCATCCTCGGCGTCGTCGCCCGCCATCGGGGCGGGCGGCTGGCGCACGGCCGGCGTCGAGATGGCCTGGAGCTTCTGGCGCCCCGAGCGGACCGTCTTCATGGTCCGGTCGAGCACGATCTCCATCCCGGCCAAGCGCTGGTCGCAGTAGTCCTCGGTCTCATGGCGCATCCGCCGGGACTCCTCGTTGGCGTCGTCGAGGATGCGCTGGGCCACCCGGTTGGCCTGCCGGACGATGTCGGTCCGCGAGACCATCCGCTCGGCCTGGGACCGGACCTCGTCCATCAGGGCTTCCGCCTCCCGCTCCTTCTCGGCCATGAATTCGGCCCGCTCCCGCAGCAGCCACCGGGCCTCACGGAGCTCCTCGGGGAGCCGCTCGAGGGCGAGGGACAACAGTTGGACCAGCTCGTCACGCGAGACCAGCACCGAAGCCGACAGCGGCATCGTCTTGGCCGAGTTGACGACGTCGAGAGACCGGTTGATCAGTGACTCGGCGTCCAGGCCATCGAGACCGCCGTCGAGCGCGAAATGCTCGCCGGTGGAGTCGCTCACGACGACCCCTTGGACCCGAGTTGCTCCTCCATGATCCGGGCGACGGGCTTGGGGACGAACGGCGAGATGTCGCCGCCGTAGTTGGCGACCTCGCGCAGGAGGCGCGACGCGATGAACGAGTGCGACGAGCTGGTCGGGATGAAGACGGTCTCGATGCCGGAGAGCTCGCGGTTCATCTGGGCCATCTGCAACTCGTTCTCGAAGTCGGAGACGACCCGCAGCCCCCGGACGATGACCCCGGCCCCCAACTCGCGGGCCACCTCCACCACCAACGTGCTCATCGAGACGAATCGGACGTTGTCGAGATGGGTGATCGATTCCTGGACCATCTGGCGCCGGAGATCGAGGTCGAACATCGCGGCACTCTTCTGGGGGTTGCGGAGGGCCGCGATGATCAGCTCGTCGAAGATCAGCGCCGCCCGCTCGACAACTTCGAGGTGTCCGTTGTGGAAGGGGTCGAAGGAGCCCGGGTAGAGGGCGACCGTCACGACCCGATCACGCTGGGAGAAGGCGCCTGGCGGACCACGGTGACGAGCGTACCGCCGTACCGTCTCGACCTGGTCACCTCCCAGCCACTCGGGACGGCGATCTCGTCGGCCGACTCCAGCACCGCGAGGTCGGCCTGGAGCCAGCCCAGCAGCGTCGACCACCCGTCGAACGCGTAGGGCGGGTCGCAGAACGCGATGTCAAAGGGGGCGGAGCGCTCGAGCCACGCCGGCAGCACGGCCCGCAGCACCGTGGCCGCCTCCCCCTCCAGGCCGACGGCGGCGAGGTTGGTCCGGACCGCGTCGAGGGCGGCCGGGTCATGGTCGACGAAGGTGGCCGATGCGGCGCCCCTCGACAGGGCCTCGACTCCCAGGGCGCCGCTGCCGCAGAAGAGGTCGACGATCCCGAGGTCCTCGACGCCGCCCATGGAGCCGAGCACGTCGAAGATGGCCTCGCGGACCCGGTCGCCAGTCGGCCGCACCCCGGCCGGCAGACGCCCCGAGAGGCGTCGCCCGCGGCTGCGGCCCCCGATGACCCGCACGGTCGCCACCGTAGTG